>JABJNS010000060.1 GCA_018664745.1 Flavobacteriales bacterium
CTGAAAGGCTGGTTTTTTGTTTTTATAGAACCCCCAACCCAATAGCAATTGCCATTAGCATAATCATTACCGCAACAGTAATTTGCACAAATGTAGTCGTGATTTTCTTCAGTAGTTTTTTACCAATTAAAGCTCCAGCAAAGGCAGCCAATACAGCAGCTAAAAGTAAATTGATATTTTCTTCTATTCCCATAGAACTATATTTTGTAAAATAAACTGACACTCTTGAAATATCAATCACAGAGGAAATCATAACCCCAGTAGCAATAAAACTTTCTTTGCTCAATCCACACTTAATTAAGAAAGCACTTCTTAGCGCCCCTTGATGTCCTGACAGCCCTCCAAAAAAACCACTAATAACACCTCCAAAAAATAGTTTGTTTTCATCAAACTCTAATTTTTTGAAAAAGGGTAATAATTCCAAAAATGCAAAAGCAAACATTAAAATAGCAATCATCACTTTTATGGGAGTAATCATAAATTCTTTTGCTCCTAAAGTATAAGTGTACCATGCTGTAGTTTCAGAAAAGGACATTAGTATCCATGCTCCAATTAATGCACTCACTATAGCGGGAGCACCAAATTGTATAACAATTCTCCAATTAGCTTCTTTCCCTACTAAATACATTTTAAAGAGGTTGTTTAGCAAATGCACAACTCCTGTTAAGGCAATTGCCATTTCCAAAGGAAAGAAAAGTGCAAAAACAGGCATCAGGATAGTTCCTAAACCAAAACCCGAAAAGAAAGTAAGTAGTGATGCAAAAAATGCGGCTAAACAGATTAAAAGAATTTCCATCTAGATTTAAATGTTTTTGTCAAACTGCTTTAAGAAACGAACATCATTCTCAAAAAATAGGCGCAAATCTTTTACTCCATATTTTAGCATAGCAATTCTTTCAATTCCCATTCCAAAAGCGTAACCTGTATATTTTTTAGAATCAATTCCACAGTTTTCTAATACATTTGGATCCACCATTCCACAACCTAAAATCTCTAAATACCCTGTATATTTACACACATTACATCCTTTGCTATTGCAAATATTACAGCTAACATCTACTTCTGCACTTGGTTCTGTAAACGGAAAGTAAGAAGGCCTTAATCTTATTTTTGTTTTTTCGCCAAACATCTCTTTTGCAAAATATAATAGTGCTTGTTTTAAGTCTGCAAAACTTACATTTTCGTCAATGTACAACCCTTCCACTTGATGAAATATACAATGCGCACGAGCAGAAATAGCTTCATTTCTGTATACTCTTCCTGGCGATAAAGTTCTGATTGGAGGTTTATTGTTTTCCATATACCTTACCTGTACTGATGAGGTGTGTGTCCTAAGTAAAACATCAGGATTAGTTTGAATAAAGAAAGTGTCCTGCATATCTCTTGCAGGATGTTCTTCTGGTAAATTTAAAGCTGAAAAATTATGCCAATCATCTTCAATTTCTGGTCCTTCACTTACGGTAAATCCAATTCGGTTAAAAATTTCTGCAATTTGGTTTCTCACCAATGAAATAGGGTGTCTACTCCCTAAATTATCTAAAGAAACAGGACGACTTAAATCAATCTCTTCTCCTTTTTCTTCTGTCTCAAAACTTCCTTTATACTCATCAACTTTGTCTTGTGCATTTTGCTTAAGCGTATTTATAGCTTGTCCAAATTCTTTTTTACTTTCATTAGGAACCTCTTTGAATGCAGCAAATAAAGCATTCATTTCCCCTTTTTTACCTAAAAACTTTAGGCGAAATTCTTCTGTCTCTTTCTCTGATTTTGGAACAAAATTTGCAACTTCTTGTAGTAATTCCTTTACCTTTTCTAACATTGTAATAATTTGTATATATTTGCTAATTCAATTACAAAGAAACAATAATTATGCTAAATAGGATTTTTAAAACTGTATTATTAGGAGTTTTTGCTCTAGTGATCACAACTACATTTACTTCTTGTAAAAAAGAAAAAGAAACAATAGCAGTAATTATTGTAAAAGATATTAATGGAAATGTAGTGCCAGAAGTGTTAGTTAAATTATCTCCTGAACCAATATTATCTCCAAGTGGAGAGCTTCCTGAATCTGAACTAACTAAAACAAATTATACTGATGCAAATGGAAGAGTTCAATTTACTTATGAGTTAGAGGCAATATTAAATGTTAAAGCAACTATAACAATTGATAATGATGATTTTGAAGGGACAAATATCATTCGAATGCTAAAAGGGAAAACAACTACAAAAGTAGTTGAGATTTCATAGATATAAACAAGCTACCCTAAGTACTTAATTATTGCTTCCTTCATGAGTAGTCCTTGTTTGTTCTCATCTAGGTTTTTGAGTGCCTTAAGCTCTATCCAATGAGGCCAACCCTCTTCATCAATCCTATCAAATTTGTAATAACCAAAAGGGGTTAGAATTTTACAAACAGCTACATGTAAGATGTCTAGTTTTTCTTCACGCCCAAATCGTTTTATTCCCATATTCAATTCTTGTACACCAATTAAGTAAAGGATACCTTTTAAACTCATCTCATCATCAAACTTTTTTTCAAGTTTAAGTACTAGTTCACCCCATTTTTTATTCACATCTTCCATACTGCAAAAGTAATTTTTAATACCTTTACTTTCATGAATTATTTAGATATTATAATCGTAATTCCATTAGTATACGGAATGATTAAAGGTTTTTACAATGGGTTAGTTAAAGAAATTACTGCTTTACTTGCTTTGGTAGTTGGTGTTTATGTGGCCATTAACTTTTCAGAATATCTGGAGCCAAAAGTTGTAGAGGTATTAGGAGGATATGAACAGTTTGTTTCAATTATAGCCTTTGGTGTTTTATTTTTGGTTACTGTTTTGTTGATTAAAACTCTAGGATTTGTTGTTGATAAACTTACAAAGGCTTTAGCGCTTGGTATTGTAAGTAGATTTTTGGGTGGTATTTTTGGGCTGTTAAAAGTGCTAGTAATTTTTAGTTTTCTCCTATTTGTTATTACGGATTATAATTTAGTTGATAAAAAGACTAAAAATGATTCAGTATTATTTAAGCCTTTAGTTGATGTTGCGGCAATAATTACACCACAATTAAAAAAGCATCAATCTATTTTAGATAAGGTAAATAAAGAGGCGGAAAAAGCCAAAGAAAAAATAGATGAAAAATCTAGTCCTGAATAGCAACTACTGCAGGTAATTCTTTCCCCTCTAAGTATTCTAGCATTGCACCACCTCCTGTTGAGATGTAAGATACTTTATCTGCAAAGCCAAATTGTTTTACAGCAGCAACAGAATCACCACCACCAACTAATGAGAATGCTCCATTTTTTGTTGCCTCACAAATAGCTTCTCCTATTTTTTTTGTTCCGTTTGCAAAGTTTTTCATTTCAAAAACTCCCATTGGTCCATTCCAAATAATTGTTTTGGAATCAAGAATTGCATTTGAAAAATGAGCAATACTTTCCGAACCAATATCAAGTCCCATAAATCCGTTTTGCACATTTGTTATTGCTGAACTTTGGATATCTGCATCATTATTAAAGTCATCAGCATTTACAGAATCAGAAGGTAATAATAATTGTACCCCTTTTTCCTTGGCATCAGTAATTAGTGTTTTTGCTAATGCTACTTTTTCATCTTCCACTAAGGAATTTCCAATACTACCTCCCATTGCTTTTGCAAAAGTATAAGCCATTCCCCCTCCAATTATAAGGTTGTCTACTTTATCAAAAAGAGAAGTAATCACATCAATTTTCCCTGTTATTTTTGCCCCACCAATAATAGCTGTAAAAGGTCGTTCAGGGTTATCCAAAGCTTTTTCTAAAGAAGAAATCTCATTGCTTAATAAGAGTCCGAAATATTTATTATCTGGAAAGTAATCAGCAATAATTGCTGTTGAAGCATGCGCTCTATGTGCAGTTCCAAATGCATCATTTACATATACATCTCCAAGGTTCGCCAATTGTTTGGCAAAACCTATATCTCCTGATTTTTCTTCTTTGTAAAAACGTAAGTTTTCTAAAACAAGAACATCTCCATTTTCCATATTTTCAACATCAGCAATAGTATTTTCTCCTACACAATCACTGCTAAAACTAACAGGAGTTGCAAGTAAGTCAGAAAGATGTTTTACGGTATGTTTTAGTGAAAAACGCTCTTCAAAACCATTTTTTGGCCTTCCAAGATGTGACATAATAATTGCTTTACCTCCGTCTGCCAGTACTTTTTTAATTGTAGGAAGTGCAGCTTGTATCCTGCTGTCATCAGTAATCTTAAAATATTCATCTAGAGGAACATTAAAATCAACACGGATTAAAACTCTTTTTCCTGATAAGGATATATTGCTTATATTTTTCATGCTGCAAAAGTAAAATAAATGCTAAAAATCGCCACAAATTATTTATATTTGACATAAATAAATTTTGAATGTTATTTAAGGAGATAGTAGGGAGTTTAAGCACGAAAAGACAACTGATTGAGGGGGTTAAGAATAATCGCGTTAGCCATGCTCAGCTTTTATCTGGAAAAAGTGGTAGTGCTAAATTGGCATTAGCGTTAGCTTATGCTCAATTTTTGAACTGTGAAAACAGAATTGAAGATGATTCTTGTAATACTTGTTCTTCCTGTTTAAAATATAACAACCTATCTCATCCTGATTTACACATTATTGTACCTGTTTTAAAGGTGAATAGTATTAAAGCTCCGGTAAGCGACCATTTTATTGGGCAGTGGCGGGAGTTTATAACGGATAATTATTATGGTTCGTTAAACGATTGGATTGATTCTTTTGGAACTGAAAATAAAACAGGACAGCAAGGAACAATTTATAAAGATGAGGCAAATAATATTCATAAAAAACTGAGCCTTAAAAATTATGAGGCTGTTTATAGGGTGGTGCTGATTTGGATGCCAGAAAGAATGAATTTAGAGGTTTCCAATAAGTTATTGAAGTTGTTTGAAGAACCTCCTAAAGGCACTATTTTTCTTTTAGTAACTGAAAACGCAAATCAGTTGTTGCCAACTATTATTTCTAGGTTGCAAACAATAAAAATTGCTGATTTTACGGCTGAGGATATTGTTAGTCATTTTGGTGAAAATGTACTGTCATTAGAAAAAGCAAAACAGTTAAGGAATTTAACAGATGCTGATTTGGGAAAAATTAGTCAAATCCTTACCGATAAAGAAAGTAATCTGGATTTGTTCAATGATTTTTCATCTTGGATGCGTTTGTCATATAAAATGGATGTGCAAGGAATTTCAAAGTGGGTAGATGAACTTTCAGTAAAGGGAAGAAAACAGCAGAAATTATTTTTGTCCTATGCAATAAAAATGGTCAGGGAGTGCCTTATTTATAATTTTGCTAGTAATTCACTCCTTAAAACAAATGAAAATGAACTTGCTTTTTTAACTAAATTTTCACCCTTTATACATGAGGAAAATAGTGTTTTGATAGTTGAGAAATTAGAAGAATCAATAAAAGCAATTAACCGAAATGCAAATGCTAAAATCTTATTTTTTGAGCTCTCACTTCAAATGGTGAAATTCTTAAAACTTAAGCGTAAGTTTGCAGTAAAATAAAACAAATGGGTTGTAGTAATTGTAGTACATGTGAGGTTTCCGAAAAAAGAGGGTCAGCTAATAGCACTGTCTTTGATTGGCTATACCAGATTGATGCCCCAAAGAGTGATAATTCAAATCTTGTTGAAGTGCAATTTAAGCGCGATAGAAAAGATTTTTATATAAATACTGATAATATTGATCTTAATAGTGGCGATTGGGTTGCTGTTCAAGGGGATAAGTCAGGACACGATATTGGTAAAGTTACCATGAAAGGGGAGTTAGTTGCTTTGCAGATAAAGCGTAAAAATAGAGATGTTGAGAAAGATCCAATAAAAAAATTATATCGAATAGCTTCTGAAAATGATTTACAAAAATGGAAGGATGCAGTAGCTAATGAGGATGAAATTTTGGTTAAAGCAAAACGAATTATTGAGGATCATAAGTTAGAAATGAAGCTTACGGATGTTGAGTTTCAGGGAGATAATTCTAAAGCAACATTTTATTATACTGCTGAAAAAAGAGTTGATTTTAGGGAGTTAATAAGAGAATACTCAAGAAATTTTGGGGTAAGAGTTGAAATGCGTCAGATTGGAGTTAGACAAGAGGCTGCTAAAATTGGTGGAATTGGCTCATGTGGTAGAGAACTTTGTTGTTCTACTTGGATGACAGACTTTCCTTCAGTATCTACTAATGCTGCTAGATATCAACAACTTTCAATTAATCCACAAAAAATTTCAGGACAATGTGGTAGGTTAAAGTGTTGCTTGAATTTTGAATTGGATGGATATACTGAGGCTCTTAAAGGTTTTCCAAGTACAAAGGTGCAGTTAAAATCAAAAAAAGGAAGTGCTAAATTTGTAAAATTAGATGTTTTTAAAGGAGTGTTATTTTATTTTAACCCTGATACTCCAGGAGATTTTTTAGAATTGACAATTGATAATGTAAATAAAATTATTGCATTAAATAAAAAAGGAGAGATTCCTGCTAGCTTTGAAAGTTTTATTGTTGAGGTTGAACAAAAAGAAGTTACGTTTGAAGATGCTATGGGTCAGGACAACATTGGTCGTTTTGATAAGAAAAAAGCGAAACCTAAAAGACAAGATAGAAGAAATAAATTCAAGAAAAATAGAGCAAAGGCAAGAAATAAAAAGAAAAGCAGTGAAAGTAAATAGTTGGATATTTCTTCTTGCAATAGTATTTACTTCATGTAATAGTAATATTGTTTTTGATGACTACAATTCTTTTGAAAATCAATCTTGGAATGCAGATAGTTCAGTAATTTTTAATTTTTCAATAACAGATACTACTGTATTAAATCAGTTAGTCGTTAAAGTAAGGCATACAATTGATTATGAATTTCAAAATTTATTTTTATTTGTGAAAGCTGAAGAATTAGATACGTTAGAAATACTGCTTTCTAATAAAGAAGGGAAGTGGTTGGGCAGTGGAATTAGCGACATTAGGGAAGTTGAATTTATTTGTGAAGATTGTCCAAACTTTGATAAAAAGGGAAACTATACTATTGAAATTGAACAAGCAATGCGTTACGGAAAATTGAATAAGATTCAAAATTTAAATAATATTTCAGCAATAGGAATTAGTATTCAAAGACAAGATGAGTAAGTTCAAAATTATATCATTATGGCTTATAATTATAAGTCCTTTTTTAGGATTGTTTTTTCTAGTACAATTAACGGCAATAGGTGTTCTTGGTGACTTACCAACTTTTGATCAATTAGAAAATCCGAAAAATAATTTAGCTACAGAAATTATTTCAGAAGATGGAATTGTTTTAGGAAAATATTTTTTTGAGAACAGAAGTAGAGTAAGGTATAATGAGATTCCAGAGAATTTAATTAATGCATTAATTTCAACTGAAGATGTACGCTTTAGAGAGCACTCAGGAATTGATGGAAGAGCATTGCTAAGAGCAATATTTGGTGCAGTAATAGGAAAGAGTAGTTCTGGTGGTGCAAGTACAATTAGCCAACAATTAGCTAAAATGTTGTTTACCGAGCAACCTAGTTCTGGTATTGAAAGAGTAATGCAAAAATTAAAAGAATGGATTATTGCTGCACAACTTGAAAAACGATATACAAAAGATGAGATTTTAACCATGTATCTCAATCGTTTTGATTGGGTGAATAATGCAGTTGGAATTAAGTCGGCAGCACAAGTTTATTTTAACAAAGCACCAATTGAACTAGATGTTGAAGAATCTGCAATGTTAGTTGGGATGTTAAAAAACCCTGCTCTTTACAATCCTAACAGGAGATTAGAACTAACTCTAGGAAGAAGAAATGTTGTGCTTTCACAAATGAAAAAGTATGAAGTTCTTTCAGACTCATTGTATGATACATTAGTACAACAGCCAATTATTCTTAACTTCAAAAAAGCAAGTCATAATGAGGGTTTGGCTCCTTATTTTAGAGAATATTTAAGAGGAGAGTTAAAAAAGTGGTGCGCAACACACACCAAACCTGACGGAACAAATTACAATGTATATACGGATGGATTAAAGGTTTATACCACCATTAATTCACGCTTACAACAGTTTGCTGAGGAGGGAATGCGAACTCATATATCTTCCTTGCAAAAAGATTTTTATACTCATTGGAAAGGATATACAAAAGCGCCTTATCCTGATGATTTTGAATGGGAGCAAATAGATGCTATTATTGATCAAGGAATGAAGCGATCCGAGAGGTATAGAAAACTTAAAAAAGCGGGTAAATCTCAAAAAGAGATAAGGACTATTTTTAAGAAAAAAGTACCTATGACTTTGTTCTCTTGGGATGGAGAAATTGATACTATTCTTTCTCCTAGGGATTCTATAAAATACAATAAGTTTTTTATCCATAGTGGAATGATGAGTATGGATCCAAGGTCAGGACATGTAAAAGCTTATGTTGGAGGAATAAATTATAAGTATTTTAAGTACGATCATGTTAAAATAGGAAAGCGACAAGTAGGCTCTACATTCAAGCCTTTTTTATATTCTTTGGCAATGCAAGAAGGGTATACTCCTTGCTATGAAGTATCTAATGTGCCAGTTGTTTTTGATAAAAAAAGGTGGGGGTTAGAGAAAGATTGGGTGCCCAAAAATTCAGGGGATGATTTTGATGAAATGTCTTTAACCTTAAAGTTTGGTTTGGCAAATTCTATTAATACCGTTACTGCTTATATCATGAAACAATTTGGCCCTCATGCAGTGGTTGATTTGGCAAAAAAGATTGGTATACAATCTAAGATTTTAGCAGTTCCTTCTTTGTGTTTAGGAACATTTGATTTATCGGTTTATGAAATGGTTGGAGCATATTCAACCTTTGTAAATAAAGGAATGTGGACAGAGCCAATTTTTGTTACTCGAATTGAAGATAAAAATGGAGTAGTTTTAGAAGATTTTGTGCCAAAAACTCAAGAAGCCATGAGCAAAGAAACAGCTGATTTAATGGTGAGAATGTTACAAGGAGTAGTGGATGGAGTGCATAGTCCTGTAGCTGGTGTTAAAAAAGGAACTGGAGTACGATTGCGTTTCAGATATGGTTTTGAAAATGAAATGGGAGGTAAAACAGGAACTACTCAAAACCAATCAGATGGATATTTTATGGGAATTACCCCTAATTTAGTTACAGGAGTTTGGAGTGGTTGTGAGGATAGAGCAGCTCATTTTAGAAATATACACTATGGGCAAGGAGCTAATATGGCATTGCCTGTTTTTGCAGAATATATGCAAAGGGTTTATGCTGATACTTTGGAATCAGGAATTTACCCTATTGATTTTGATATTCCAAAGGCAATTGATTTAAAACTAGATTGTGGAGAAGCAATAAATAATACTGGGGCAGATGAATTTGATGAAGAATTTTAAATTATGATAAATAAAAAAGTAGAAAATATTGAACAAGCACTTGAGGGCGTAAAAAGCAATATGACCTTTATGGTTGGTGGTTTTGGTCTTTCAGGTATCCCTGAAAATGCAATTGCAGCACTTTCTAAAATGAATATTTTTGGATTGACCTGCATTTCTAATAATGCAGGGGTTGATGATTTTGGATTAGGGCTTTTGCTTCAAAGAAAACAAATCAAAAAAATGATTTCCTCTTATGTTGGTGAAAATGCAGAGTTTGAAAGGCAAATGCTTTCAGGTGAATTGGAAGTTGATTTAATTCCTCAAGGTTCTTTGGCTGAAAGATGCAGAGCAGCAGGGGCAGGAATACCAGCATTCTTTACTCCAGCAGGATATGGAACTGAAGTTGCGGAAGGAAAAGAGGTAAGGAAATTTAATGGTAAGCCACATATTCTGGAAACAGCACTTACAGCTGATTATGCATTTGTAAAAGCATGGAAAGGTGATACGGCAGGAAACTTAATTTTTAAAGGAACAGCTAGAAATTTTAATCCTTTAATGGCTATGGCAGGAAAAATTACAGTTGCTGAGGTCGAGGAATTAGTGCCAGCAGGAGAACTAGATCCTAACCAAATTCATACGCCTGGAATTTTTGTACA
>JABJNS010000061.1 GCA_018664745.1 Flavobacteriales bacterium
CTTGTCCTTTTTCTAACTTAGACATGATCTCTTTAGTTTGAACTGCTAAATCAGCTTCAATTAATGCTTTATGAGATACAACAACATTACGGAACGATTCGTTTACCTTAACAACTTTGAATTCCATCTTTTTACCAACATATTCATCATAGTCACGGATAGGCTTAACATCAATTTGAGAACCTGGTAAGAAACACTCAATACCAAATACATCAACAATCATACCTCCTTTAGTTCTACTCATTATCTGACCATTAACAACCTCACCAGTTTCTAAAGCAACATTTACTTTCTCCCAAGCTCTTAATACTCTAGCTCTTCTGTGAGATAATACTAATTGTCCGTTTTTATCTTCTTGTTTTTCAACTAAAACCTCAACAGTATCACCAGCTTTTAATTCAGGATTGTACTTGAATTCATTAAAACTAATTACACCATCTGATTTAAAGTTGATATCTACAACAACCTCTCTATCAGTTACCATTACAACTGTACCATCAATAACTTGCTTATCGATTACATCAGGTAATGTAGAGCTGTATTCTTTTTCTAAATCAGTTCTTTCTTTAGTAGAATACATATCGTTTTGAGCCGCTTTGTCCCAATCGAATTCTTCTACTTTTTCGACTTTCTTTTTTGGAGATTTTTCAGCCTTTACTTCTTCAAGTACTGGAGCTGCTTCTACTTCTTCAGTAACAGGAGTTTCTGCTACAACTACCTCCTCAACTTTCGGAGTTTCTACTGCTTTTGGTGCAGTTTCTTTTTTGTTTTCTTCTGACATTTTTGTCATTTTACATTTGTATCTTAAAGTAAGTAAGGCTGAGATGTTTAAACTTTAAGAGCTATTAATTTATATTTTTCCTTTCCACTACCTTACAGAACATTCTAAAAAGGGCTGCAAAAATACAATTTTAATCTGAAATAACAAACAAGAATACTAAGCTATATTTTCAATAGCGTTTTGCACATTTTCCATTAACCATCTTGGAGTAGAAGTTGCTCCACAAATCCCAACAGAACTTGCCGTTAAAAACCATTCATTTTTTATCTCATTTACATCTGAAATAAAGTAAGAATTAACATTTTCTTCTTTACATGATTTATACAACATTTTTCCATTTGAACTTTTTTGCCCACTCACAAAAACAATCACATCATTATCCTTTGAAAACTGCTTTAATTGAGGCTCACGACCCGAAACCTGCCTACACAAAGTATCATGCACTATGTATTTTACATTTTCTTTTCTTGCCAATTTAACCCTTTCAGCAATCACATCACTAATCGCTTTATAAGCTTTTGGACTTTTTGTAGTTTGGGAATAAATATAGATTGACTTAGAGAAATCTACCTTTTCCAAATCATCAACTGTTGTAACAATTATTGCATCATTCTTTGTTTGCCCAAGCAAACCAGTTACTTCAGCATGCCCCTCTTTTCCAAAAATAATCACTTGTCCATCAATCTTCTTAATATCCTCATATCCCTCCTTGATTTGGTGCTGTAATTTTAACACCACAGGACAGGAAGCATCTAGTAATTGTATATTATTTTCAAGTGCAATAGTATAGGTTGATGGCGGCTCACCATGAGCACGAATTAACACTTTACAATCAGATAATTCTTTTAAATCATCATGATTAATAATTTTTAAACCCATATCATTCAAGCGATCTACTTCTTTATTATTATGCACAATATCTCCTAAGCAATATAAGCTATCCTCTTTTTCCAAGATATCTTCTGCCATTTGTATAGCATACACTACACCAAAACAAAATCCTGAATATTTATCAATAGTAACTTCCATTATTCACTTAATTTAGTTGTTATTAATTCATCAATCAGAGCATTTTGTTTTTGAATTGTTAAATCAGAATTATCAATCAAAATCGCATCTTTTGCCTGAACCAAAGGGTTTATTTTTCTATTTGTATCATGATCATCTCTTTGCGTAAGATTACCTAACACCTCCTCAAAAGTAACTTTTTCTCCCTTCTTTTTCAATTCATCATATCTTCTTTGCGCTCTTATTTCTGAACTGGCCGTTACAAATAATTTCAGCTTAGCATCAGGAAATACTTTTGTGCCAATATCCCTACCGTCCATTACTACATTTCCTTCCCTTCCTATTTCTTGTTGTGAAGCAATTAATTTTTCACGCACTTGCTGAATTTGAGCGACAATAGAAACATTATCTGAAACTTCAAATCCTCTAATTATCTGCTCAACATTCTCTCCATTCAGAATAGTTTCAGAACCTTTAGTTTCAGCATTAAAAACAAAATTAATTGTAATTTCATCTAATTTAGAAATAAGCACAGACAAATCAACCTTCTTATCATTAATGATATTATTTCTCATACAATAAAGTGTAACTGCACGATACATTGCTCCTGTATCAATATAACGCATACCATATTTACTAGCCACTGCTTTTGCAATAGTACTTTTCCCACAGGAAGAATGACCGTCAATAGCTATGTTAAAAGGTAAACTCATTTAAAGCCCAAAAGTACTCAAATTTGTAGCAATACTAAAATTATTTGGTGTTCCTGACAAATGATAAAACGCTCTACTATAATCCAACCTGAATTTTGAAACCTTAAACCCTATTCCCCAAGAAAAACCAACTAATGCAGGATAAGTAGAAAGGCTCATATCAAATCTTCTTTGAAAATTAAAACCCCCTCTTATAAAAAGACTTTTACGAAAAGGATTTAGTTCACCTCCAATAATCAAATGTCGTAATGCAGTTTTCGCAATACTTTCCTCTTTTATTTCTAACTCCCCTGTTTCAATATTAGTTTGAGAAATTAACTTATAAGGTGATTTTATATCAAACTGATTCAAATGATGAAAAGTAAGTGAATACCTAAAAGGAAGATGCTTCAATTCTTTACTCATTCCTAACTGTGCATCAAAAGGAAGAGTTTCTTTTTTATCCGTATAAGACACTAATTGTCTACCAATATTTTTCAATAAAAAAGTAGCAGTAAATGCTTTTTCTGGATTAAAATAAGTTGTTGCTATATTTGCAGCAAGTGCAAAAGCATGGTAAGTTTCATATTGAGAATTCAAGACATTTATATTCACACCAAGAGTAAATTTTTCATTTAATGACCTACTAGCTCCTAAAGTAATCACTTGATCGTGAGCAGAAAATGAACCCAAATTATTCCCGACAGCATCATTATGATCAAAATTACCATAATTCACTGCTTTAATTCCTAAGGAAACAATCCCAAATTCTTTCCATTTTCTGGCATAAGAAAAACCTATTAAATTAATATCTGAAAAATAATCAGTAAAAGAAAACACTAAGCTATTATGCATTTCAGCATTTAACAAGGAAGGTGTAGTTTGGGCTAAAGTCACATCATAATCAACAATAGCAATTCCACTTCCACCCATAGCTTCAATCCTTGGAGATAATTCCACATCCATAAAAGAGAAAGCAGTTGTTCCGCCAATTTGAGCCAAAAGACCCAAAGGCAAGCAAAATACTATTATGATTATTCTCTTTATCATTAATTAATTAATTTATCTAACGACTAAACCTTATTCTTATTATACACTAAATGATCTCTACTGCTCTTTCTACTTTTTCAGTTAGCAAAGCAATATCAGTTACTTCTTTCAAAGTATCCACATAATGGAAAGTCATACCCTTAACATACTTTTCATTTATCTCTAAAATATCTTTTTTGTTCTGCATTGAAAGAATAATTTCATTAATTCCAGAACGCTTAGCCGCTAATATTTTTTCTTTAATCCCACCAACTGGCAATACTTTTCCTCTAAGAGTAAGCTCACCTGTCATAGCAATTTTCTCTTTTACTTTTCTTTGTGTGAAAGAAGAAATTAAAGAAGTAAACATAGTAATTCCTGCTGAAGGACCATCCTTAGGAGTTGCTCCTTCTGGCACATGTACATGCACATTCCATTTATCAAATACATCCGTATTTATCCCGTATTCTCCAGCATGCGCCTTTAAATACTCCATAGCAATCGTTACCGACTCTTTCATTACTTTTCCAAGGTTTCCTGTTACAGAAAGTTTTCCTTTTCCTTTACTTAAACTACTTTCAATAAATAAAATATCACCACCAACTGAAGTCCAAGCCAAACCTGTTACCACACCTGCCACTGAATTATCCGTAAACCTATCTCTATCAAACCTTGGCGCGCCTAGCACTTTTTCCACCACCTCAGCATTTGGAGAGTAATCAAAGGATTCTTCCATAGCTAATGATTTTGCTACATTACGAATCATCTTACTCACCATTTTATCCCAGTTCTAACTCCTGATTCTCTTGTATATTGGTCAACAATTTTCTCTAACATCTCATCAGACAAAGTAAATTGTTCTACTTTTAATCCATGAGATTTTAATTGCTTAGGCAATAAATGTTTTTTTGCTATTTGTACTTTTTCTTCAAGAGTATAACCATTAATTTCTATGATTTCCATTCTATCCCTTAGTGCTGGCTGAATAGTTCCTAAAGAATTTGCTGTTGCCACAAACATTACTTTTGACAAGTCATAATCCAACTCCAAATAATTATCATGAAAAGCTTCATTTTGTTCAGGATCCAACACTTCCAAAAGTGCAGAAGAAGGATCGCCATGAGAATCTCTAGTTACCTTATCAATTTCATCTAAAACAAAAACAGGATTAGATGATTTTGCTTTCTGGATAGATTTAATAATTCTACCCGGCATAGCTCCAATATAAGTTTTTCTGTGCCCTCTTATTTCCGATTCATCTCTTAGTCCACCTAAAGCAACTCTTTCGTATTTTCTACCCAATGCTTCAGCAATTGATTTTCCTAAAGAAGTTTTTCCAACTCCTGGAGGACCATACAAACATAAAATTGGCGATTTCATATCCCCTCTTAATTTTAATACTGCCAAATGTTCTATGATTCTTTCCTTTACTTTTTCCAACCCAAAATGATCTCTATCCAAAATCTCTTTTGCTTGTTTTAAATCAAAACTGTCAGTAGTAACTTTATCCCAAGGTAAATCCAAGATAAGTTCAATATAACTTCTTTGTACCGCATAATCGGACATAGAAGAATTCATCCTCTGCAACTTTCTTAATTCTTTATCAAAAGCATTAGCAACTTCTTTGCTCCACTTCTTTTTACTTCCTTGAGTACGCATTTCATCAATCTCTTTTTGCGAACCACTTCCACCTAATTCTTCTTGAATAGCTTTCATTTGCTGATTCAAGTAATACTCTCTTTGCTGCTTATCTAAATCAGTTTGTACTTTAGATTGAATTTTATTTTTCATCTCCAAAAGTTGCAACTCCTTTGTCAATAATTCCAATACTGAAATTGCACGCTTTTTCAAATCAACTTCTTCCAATAAGGATTGTTTTTCAGATAAACCAATATTCATATTGGACGAAACAAAATTAATTGCAAAAGAAGTATTCTTTATATTCTTAATAGCAATTGCTGCCTCAGAAGGAATATTAGGAGATTCATCAATAATCCTTAATGCTAAATCTTTTACAGAAGAAACCAATGCACTAAACTCCTCATCATTTCTTTCAGGTTTTACTTCAGACAAATCCGTTACTTTTGCTTTGAAATATGGTTCGTTCTGAACCATTGCCTCAATCTTAAAACGCTTACGCCCTTGTATTACTGCCGTGATATTTCCATCAGGCATTTTAAGCATTTTCAGAATATGAGCAACTGTACCTACTTCATTCAAATCTTTTAATTCAGGTAATTCTGTGTCAAAATCCTTTTGAGAAACAACACCAATTGTTTTATTTCCATTTTCAGCATCTTTTATCAATTTTACTGAACGGTCTCTACCAATAGTAATAGGAATAATCACACCAGGAAAAAGTACGGTATTCCTTAACGGTAAAATTGGTAATACATCCGGAGTATCTTCTTTTGATATTTTTGCCTCATCCTCATCAGACATTAATGGCAAAAACTCTGTTTCTTCATTTATTAAATCAGATAACTCAAAGCCATCTAAAGGATATTTATTTCTCATAATAATTGTTTTTCACCAATCAACTAATGCAATTAGTGTGCCATAATTGAAATATGTAATTTTTGTCAGTTAGGATTCGTTTCTGTAGCGTTTTGTCATATCGTACACCTTGGTAAGAATATCCTTTTCTACATTATCAAAATTCAATTTTCTTCTAGCAAAAACTTTTTCAGCTACCTCAAAAACTTTTGGTAATTTGTAAATTGAAAAACCTGCAGCACCTCCCCAATTAAAAGATGGTACAAAATTTCTTGGAAAACCACTACCAAAGATATTAGCACTTACTCCCACTACAGTTCCTGTATTAAACATAGTATTAATCCCACACTTAGAATGATCCCCCATAATGAGTCCGCAAAATTGCAAACCTGTTTTTTTGAAGCGTTCCGTTTCATAATTCCAAAGTTTAACCTCAGCATAATTATTCTTCAAATTAGAATTGTTGGTGTCAGCCCCAAGATTACACCACTCACCAATAACAGAATTACCTAAAAATCCATCATGTGCTTTAGAAGAATAGCCAAAAAATACTGAGTTATTTACCTCACCACCTACTTTGCAATAAGGCCCTAAAGTAGTTGCTCCATAAATTTTAGCTCCCATTTTCAATACTGAATTTTCACACATAGAAAAAGGGCCTCTAATAATTGAACCCTCCATCACTTCAGCATTTTTCCCTATATATATAGGACCATTTTCTGCATTCAATATACTGCAAGAAACTTTTGCTCCTTTTTCAATAAAAACTCTATCTCCAACTAAAGTATTGGTTTCATTTAAAGTTTGAGACTTTCTTCTCTTAGTAAGCAATATAAAATCACTTTCTATTTCTCTTTCATTATCTGAAAAGATATCCCATACATTTTCAACTGTATTAAACTCAACATGAGAAACTATCCTGTTCATTTTTGGCAAATCAAAAATAGCAGAACGAAAAGCAACAACATCCCCATTTTTCTCTAACGCCTCTCCAACTCTTAAACTTTCTAATTCAGTTATCAATGCTTTTGAAGGGAGAGTTTTTGAATCAATCCAAAGATTATCTTTTTTTGTTTTTAAAGGGAATTTAGCTGATAAATAATCAACTGTTTGCACCGAAACTGATTTATAATACTTTTCCCATTTCTCCTTAATTGTTAAGATTCCTATCCTAAAATCAGAGATTGGTCGAGTATATGTAAGGGGATAATAATTTTCCCTATTGCTATCAAAAAGAATTACATTCATAAAAGCAAAGTTAAAAAAAAAGCCCACACAAATATGCGGGCTTTTTAGTTATGCATTTCTTCAATAATTAATTTTCAAAAACACTCATATTCTCATCATAAATAGGACTTTCAATTCTTAAAAAATCCAAAACACTATGAAAAATATTATGTTGAGATAAAACTTCATTACTCTTCAGCTCTTTAGAGCCGTCAGATGACCAAACAATAAATGGGATATCTAATTGTTCTTTTGGTGCTATACTTGCTGGTATCCCATGCAAGTACAAATTATTTTCCCCTAAGGACTCACCATGATCAGAGATGTAAATCATAGAAGAATTATACCCCTCCAATTGCTTCAATTCATCTATTAGAGTAGCTAAAATATAATCAGTATAAACAATAGTATTATCGTACGCATTTATTAATTCTTCTTGAGTACATTTTGCTAGCTCAACACTTTTACATACAGGATTAAACTTTTCAAATTGCTTAGGATATTTTTTATAATATGTTGGCCCATGACTAGTACTTGCATGCAAAACGACCAATATTTTATTTTTTTCACTTGCCAAAACCTGTTCCCTCAATCCACTCAACAATACTTCATCATAATCACAAGCATCTCCATTGCAAAATTTTTTAAGATCACTTTTTCTTAGATAATTTTCAACTACAACAGTGGGCTCTCCCCAATTTGTAGTCCTCCAAATAACTTCCACATCATTTCTAAATAAATAATTTGGTAAAATCTCAAACAATTTACCTGTATTCTTATGCTCTAAAATACACTTAACCCCTGCTGTAGTATAAGTTGCACATGACTCAGCTTTATAACTATATACATTATCTATTTTTGATAACAAAGGGTTAGTCTCTTTCATATAGCCATTTAATGAAAAATTCTCACCTCTAGCTGACTCTCCAATAACTAGTACGAATACTGATTTTTCTTCATCTTTTAC
>JABJNS010000062.1 GCA_018664745.1 Flavobacteriales bacterium
ACGGTTTATGTTTCTAGTTTAAGTAAGACTGGTTTATTATCAGATACTAAGTATGAGTGGGAGGTTCGTGCATTTTGTGATTCTTCTATGATAGGTGTTTCTGATTGGGAGAATGAGGACTTTGAGACTTTAGAGGCTTGTTCATCTCCTATTGATGTAGTAGTTTCTACCTATTCAATGGGGATTGATAATGCTAATCTATACTGGAAGGGTTCTAATAGTGTAGATCATTATTTATTAATTTTTAGAGACATTGCATCCCCAACTTGGGATACGCTATCTATTAGTGGTAATACCGTTACAGCTTTGACTATTTTAGGAATTGGAGTTGGAGGGACAGCTACTTCTAATGGTCCTAACATGAATTTAAATTTAACAGGGTTAACAGGAGGGACTACTTATGCATGGCAAGTGCTGAGTGCTTGTAGTACTGGAGACTTGAATAACTCTTCTTTTGTGAGTGGGGCTAACTTTACTACTACACAAGCTTGTATTATTCCTTCAGGGTTGAATACTACAAATATTCAACTGGATAGAATTACTATGAATTGGACAGCTACAGCTAATGCATATCATTATGATATTAGAATAAGACTTCAAGGAGGCTCATGGATTAATTTGTTTAATGTATACGGGACTTCTAAAACTAAGTATGTTTTGTCTTCTGGAACAACATATGAATGGCAAGTAAGAAGTGTTTGTTCTAGTGATACTTCAGATGTTTCAGCATGGACTGCTACACAAACAGTAAATACTTTAACTCCTTGTGCTAAGCCACAAAATACGGTAGTTAGTTCTATTACTTCTAGTCAGGCAATGCTTGGATGGGATGTAGGTTCTGCAGCAACTTCATATGATGTAAGATTTAAATTACAAGGTTCTGCTTGGGGAGCATGGCAGTATACTAATGGTGTTACAACTAATCAATTATTGCAAACAAGTTTAAGTGCGGGAACATATTATCATTGGCAAGTAAGAGCTGTTTGTGGCTCTTCAACTAACAAGTCAGGATGGACTTCTTACAATACATTTTCAACATTATCATCAAACAGAATAACAGCTGGAGATACAAAATTAGGAGAAAACTTAAATGTATATCCTAATCCAACGCAAGGAATATTTAACATTAGTTTTATTTCTGAAAAAGTAGATGATTTTGAAATTACGATAGTTGATGCCTTTGGTAAATTAGTGTCTTATGAAGATAAACAAGACTTCATTGGAGAGTATACTAAAAAGGTTGATTTATCAAATTGGCCTAGAGGTATTTATATGGTTCAGATTAAAACTCAAGACTCATTTGTAAGTAAAAGAATTGTGCTTCAGTAAATTATTTGTGAGATTGAATAAATCTCCCTATATTTGCAACCGAAAATAGAGAAGGAAAGGGAAGAGGCAGTTAGCCTCTTCTTTTTTTACATAGTATTATGATATCAAAAGAGGAAATAAAAAAAATAGCTGAGATTAAGATAAAAGAACTTGGTGGTTTTTTTGTGGATGTAAAAGTGAACACTGCCAATGTGATTACTGTTTTTTTCGACAGAATGGAGGGCGTTCAGGTAGAGCATTGCTTGGCAATCAGTAAATATGTGGAGGAGCATTTTGATAGGGAAGTAGAAGATTATGAACTAACCGTGTGCTCGGCTGGGCTTGATAATTCTTTTATGGTTGATGAACAATATCAAAAATACATTGGAAAGGAAGTTGGTGTATTACTCACTAATGGTAAAAGAAAAACAGGAATTATTTTATCTTATGATGATACACTGATGCTTGAAGTTGCAAAAAAGAAAAAAGGAAGTAGAAAAGAGTATATTGTAGAAGAAGTTAGTATACTTAAGGAAGATATAAAAGAAACAAAACTTAAAATAAATTTTAAATAAAAGTAATGGAAGTAGAGAATCTAATTGAATCGTTTTCAGAGTTTAAAGAGGTTAAGAATATTGATCGTGAAACTATGATGAATATCTTAGAGGATGTTTTTAAAGCGGTATTGGCTAAAAAATATGATGAAGAAGGAAACTTTGATGTCATTATTAATGTTGATAAAGGGGATTTGGAAATTTGGAGAAACAGGGAGGTTGTTGAAGATGGAGATGTAGAAATTCCAATTGCTCAAATTTCTTTATCTGATGCTTTAAAAATTGAAGATGATTATGAAGTAGGTGAAGAGGTTTCTGAACAAGTAAGTTTTGAATCTGAGTTTGGAAGAAGACAAGTTCTTTCAATCCGTCAACACCTTATGGCTCGTATTGCTGACCAGCATAGAGATGAGTTAATGAAGCGTTATGAAGAAAGAATTGGTGAAATTATTCATGGTGAGGTTTATCAAATTTGGAGAAATGAAATCTTATTGCAAGATGATGAAGGAAATGATTTATCTTTACCAAAATTAGAGCAAATCCCTAAAGATTACTTTAAAAAAGGAGAGTCAGTAAGGGCTGTAATTAAAGAGGTTACCCTTAAAAATAACAAAGCTAATATTGTGCTTTCTCGTATTGCTCCGGCATTTATTGAGCGTTTGTTTGAACAAGAAGTGCCTGAGGTTTTTGATGGAATTATTACAATTAAAAATGTAGTAAGAGTCCCAGGAGAAAGAGCTAAAGTTGCTGTTGAATCTTATGACGATAGAATTGATCCTGTTGGAGCTTGTGTTGGAATGAAAGGATCAAGAATTCATGGTATTGTCCGTGAACTAAAGAATGAAAATATTGATGTTGTTAATTTCACTGAGAATGCTCAGCTGTTAATTTCGCGTGCTTTGAGTCCTGCAAAAATTACTTCTGTAACACTTGATGATGAAAAAATGAGAGCTAGTGTATTTATGGATGCTGATCAAGTCTCTTTAGCAATTGGTAGAGGAGGGCATAATATTAATCTTGCTGGTAAATTATCAGGATATGATATTGATGTGTACAGAGATAAAGATAGTTTTGAAGATGATGTTGCTATTGATGAGTTTACTGATGAAATTGAAGCTTGGGTAATTGATGCTCTAAAAGCAATTGGTTGCGATACAGCAAAAAGTGTATTGGATATTTCAGCTGCTGATTTAGTATTAAGAACTGATTTAGAAATAGAAACAGTTGAAGATGTGTTGAGCATTTTAAGTTCAGAATTTGAAGATTAATAAAATAATTAAGACCTAAGTATGTCAGATAAAAAAAGCGTAAGGTTAAATAAATTGGTTAAGGAATTTAATGTCAGTATTGACAGAATATATGCATTCCTTGAGGCTAAGGGTATTGAGGATTTAAAACCTAATACTAAAGTTTCACATGATGTATATATGGATTTGTTAGGTGAGTTTGATTCTGAAAAGAAAGCAAAACTATCTGCTGAATTATTAGCTAAAGAAAAAGAATTGGCTAAAGCTGAAGAGATTATTAAGCAGCAAGAGGCTGAAGAAAAAGCGCAAAAGGAAGCTGAGGAGAAGGCTAAAGTAGAAGCAGAAAAGAAAGCTAAGCAAAAAGCAGCTGCTGAAAAGCAAGAATCTGAAGAAAAAGAAAGTACACCTGCACCTGTTAAAGATGAAGTAATTAAGGCTAAAGTTGCAAAAAAGGAACTAAAGGTTTTAGGTAAGGTTGATATAGCTCCTAAGAAAACAACAAAGCCAAAAACAGAAACTCCTAAGGATAAAGAAGAGCCAAAGCCAGCTGAAAAAGTAGAAGAGCCTAAAAAGGAAGATGGAATTATTAAGGCATCAGCTGGAAAGCTGAGAGGAGTAAAAACTACTGGGCAAAAAATTGATTTAACTCAATTTAAGAAGCCAGAAAAAGTTGAGAAGAAAAAGAGAACTAGAATTGTAAAAGCCAAAGTTGATCCTAGGAAATTTAAGAAAGGAAAACGCCCAGTTATAGCACCTGTTGAAATTTCTCCTGAGGAAGCTCAAAAGCGAGTAAGAGAAACTTTAGCAAAATTACAAGGTAGAGGAGGTAAAAAATCATCTGTAAAAAATAGAAGAGATAAAAGACAAGCGCATAGAGAGGTTGCAGATGAGGAAAATCAACAAAAAGTAGCAGGAAACCAAACAATCAAAATTGCAGAATTTGCAACTGCAAGTGAATTGGCATCTTTAATGGATGTTGCAGTTACTGAAATTGTAACTACTTGTATGGGGCTTGGCATGATGGTAAGTATGAACCAAAGATTAGATGCTGAAACCATTCAAATGCTGGTAGAAGATTTTGGTTTTAAAGTTGAATTTGTTGGAGCTGATGTGCAAGAATCTATTGAAGAGATTGTTGATACAGAAGAACAATTGGAAACTCGTGCACCAATTATTACAATTATGGGGCATGTTGATCATGGTAAAACATCTTTAATGGATTACATTAGAAATACCAATGTTATTGCTGGTGAATCTGGTGGAATTACTCAGCATATTGGAGCTTATGAAGTTACATTAGAATCAGGTAAAAGAATTTCATTTTTAGATACTCCAGGGCATGAGGCTTTTACTGCTATGCGTGCCAGAGGAGCAAAAGTTACTGATATTGTTGTAGTTGTAGTAGCTGCTGATGATAGAGTGATGCCACAGACTAAAGAGGCAATTAGCCATGCACAAGCAGCTGGGGTGCCAATTATTTTTGCAATTAATAAAATTGATCGCCCAACTGCTGATGTAGAAAAAATTAAAGGTGAATTAGCAGAAATGAATTTATTAGTTGAAGATTGGGGTGGGAAATACCAGTCACAAGATATTTCAGCTAAAGTTGGTACTGGCGTTCCTGAAATTTTAGAAAAAATTATTTTAGAAGCCGAAATGCTTGATCTAAAAGCAAATCCTAATAGGAATGCACAAGGAACAGTAATTGAGGCGTCATTAGATAAAGGTAAAGGGTATCTGTCTACAATATTGGTTCAAAAAGGAACATTAAATGTTGGTGATTATGTATTGGCAGGCTCTTTCTCTGGAAAAGTAAAAGCGTTATTAAATGAAAGAGGGGAAACAAGAAATGATGCAGGTCCTTCTACTCCTGTAGTGTTACTAGGTTTAGATGGGGCGCCAACAGCAGGTGATGAATTCCATGTGATGGAAAGTGAGCAAGAGGCTAAAAAGATAGCTTCAAGAAGAGCTCAATTACAAAGAGAGCAAAGTGTAAGAACACAAAAACACTTAACACTTGATGAAATTGGTAGAAGAATTGCTTTAGGTGATTTCCAAGAAATAAATGTGATTATTAAAGGGGATGTAGATGGTTCTATTGAAGCATTGTCAGATACTTTACAACAACTTTCTACAGAAGAAATTAAAGTAAATATTATTCAAAAAGCAGTTGGTCAGATTACTGAATCGGATGTAATGTTAGCTGCAGCTTCTGATGCTATTATTATTGGTTTCCAGGTTAGACCTTCATTACAAGCTCGTAAATTAGCTGAAACAGAACAAATTGATATTAGATTATATTCTATTATTTACAAAGCAATTGAAGAATTGAAATTGGCAATGGAGGGTATGCTTTCACCTGATGTTGAAGAAAAAATTGTTTGTAATATTGAAATTAGAGAGACATTTAAGATTTCTAAAATAGGAACTATTGCAGGTTGTATGGTATTAGATGGTTCGTTAACAAGAAACACAGGAGTAAGGCTTATTCGTGATGGTGTTGTAGTTTACACAGGTAAATTATCATCATTAAAACGATTCAAGGATGATGTTACTGAGGTAAGAAAAGGATTTGAGTGCGGTATGTCAATCGAAAATTATAACGACCTTAAAGTAGGTGATATTATTGAAGGTTATGAAGAGGTAGAAGTAAAAAGAGTATTAAACTAAACTCTTAATTTTTTAACTGAGAAAAATTAATGATCTCAGGAACAGGATAAGCACCAGGAAAGTTTTTACTTATCTGGTGTTTTATTTTTATAGCTTCTAATTTAGTTCTGCAATTCCCTACGCGCACTCTATAGTAAGGAGCGTCATATTCTAAATAGGCAGGAATTTCAGGATATAGTTTGATGAAATCAATTTTTAATTGCTTTATTTCTTCTTGTTTTGCTTTAAACATGAGCTGAACACGCCAACCTTCTACACCATTTTTGGCCTTTAGGATGTTTTCATATTTATGAACTAAAGCATCTATTCCTTTTTCATTAATACTAGTAATATCTCCATTTTCCGACAAAGTAGTATCAGTTTGGGCTGCTAATAAAAAAGGGAAAAGAGTAAATAAAAAGAATAATTTTTTCATCCTTCAAAAATATAAAATAAAATGAGTTTGCTTTTCCTATTTTTGCAAAGTGAGACAAGTCTATACATTTCAGATTAATAAGCCAAGTGATTTAAGGGGTCAACTGCTTTCAAAAAGTAAAGAAGTTGATTATATCAGCATTTTGGATTCTAATACACAGACTACTCGCCCAAATTTACCTGCTGATTATATTAATTATGATTTAATAGCAGGAGTAGATGAGCTTGATATACTTGAAGTGAATAAAAATTCATTTATTCAGTTAAAGAATTTTCATCAGAAAAATCAGGATTGGTTGTTTGGTTACCTTTCTTATGATTTAAAAAATGAAGTAGAGAAACTCACTTCAAAAAATCATGATGGAATAAAAGCGCCCTTATTATCTTTTTTTATTCCTAAATATGTATTGCTGTTAAAAGGGAATGTGT
Organism: Flavobacteriales bacterium; assembly: GCA_018664745.1. Classification (GTDB taxonomy): domain Bacteria; phylum Bacteroidota; class Bacteroidia; order Flavobacteriales; family BACL11; genus UWMA-0277. The sequence continues at coordinate 6,623 of JABJNS010000062.1, forward strand.
TGGAAATTCATACTTATGAGCTTAAAGAAAATTGTGAGCAATTTATTGCAAATTTTAAAGTAACTAATGAGGTAAAAATAAGTAGCATTTTACTTCAACAAAGAGATACTCAAGAAAAGTATTTGCAAAAAATAGAAAAAATAAAAAAACATATTCAGAGGGGAGATATTTATGAAATGAATTATTGTCAGGAGTTTTTTGCTGAGAATATAAATCTAAATCCTGAGGCAGTTTTTCAGCAATTAAATAATAATGCAACTACTCCTTTTGCTTCTTTTTTAAAGTTAAATAACTTGTATGCAATGTGTGCTAGTCCTGAGCGATTTATTAAGAAATTAGGAAATAAACTTATTTCTCAACCAATTAAAGGAACAAGGAAAAGAGGCGTAAATATTAATGAAGATATAGCATTGATTGAGGAATTGGTAAAAAGTGAGAAGGATATTTCAGAGAATATTATGATTACTGATTTGGTGCGCAATGATTTGTCAATTACAGCATCAAAAGGAAGTGTTAAAGTTGATGAATTATGTGAAGTATATACTTTTGAAAAAGTACATCAGATGATTACAACTATTACTTCAGAGGTAGATAGTAAGGTGCATTTTTCTGAAATCTTAAAATCAGTTTTTCCAATGGGATCAATGACAGGAGCTCCAAAATTAAGGGCTATGGAATTGATTGAAGAGTTTGAGAATTTTAAGAGAGGTGTATTCTCAGGAGCGATCGGTTATATTACGCCAAAAGGAGATTTTGATTTTAATGTTGTTATCCGAACAATTTTGTATAATGCAAGCACAAAATACCTTTCGGTAGGTGTTGGTGGCGCTATTACTATTAAGTCAGATGAACAGGAGGAATATGAGGAGTGTTTAGTAAAGGTAAAACCAATTTTTGAGGTGTTAAATTTTCAATTAGATGAAAAATAAAGTACAGAATTTTATTGTAGAAAAATCTCTTTTTTCAAGGGAGGATAAGCTTATATTGGGCATAAGTGGTGGGGCTGATAGCGTATGTTTAATGCATATTTTATTGGCTTTAGGCTATCGATTTGACTTGGCACATTGCAACTTTAATTTAAGAGGAAAGGAATCGGATGAAGATGAGGTTTTTGTTCAGGAGTTAGCCAAAAAACATCAACTTAAACTTCATGTAAAGCAATTTGATACAGAAGGTTATGCGGCTGAAAATAAAATTTCTACTCAAATGGCAGCTCGTGATTTGCGTTATGCTTGGTTCAATCATTTATTACTAACCAAAAATGCAAAGTATATTGCTATTGCTCATCATGAAAATGATGATATAGAAACATTTTTTATTAATTTAATTAGAGGATCTGGGTTAAAAGGCTTGCTTGGGATTTCAGAAAAAACGAATAGTATTGTAAGGCCATTAATGGCGATTACTCGTGATGAAATAGAAAGTTATTTAGATGAAAATAAGTTAAGGTATAGGGACGATAGTAGTAATTCATCTGTCAAATATTTACGCAATAAAATTAGACATGAGCTTATGCCTTTATTAGCTGAGATGAACCCAAGTATTCAGCAAACAATTTCAGAAAAGATGAGAATTTTAGAAGGTGTTTCTCAAGTGTATTCTTGCAAAATTGAAGAGGTAAGAAAAGATTTAATGCAAGAAAAAAATGGAATTGTGCAGTTTGAAACTTCTGATTTATTGGCATTAAAACCACTTCATAATTATTTGTATGAGTTATTAAGTCCTTATGGATTTGTAACTATTGATGCAATTGCAAAAGCATTAAAAGGGCAAAGTGGAAAGCAGTTCTTTTCAAATACTCATCAGTTGCTAGTTGATAGAGAATTTATTTTTATAAGCGAATTGGATGTAAAGAAAAATGAGTCAATTACTATTGAAGAAATGACTAAGGAAATCAAGCATCCTATTCAATTAAATTTTTCAAAAACGGATAATTTGGAGTGGATAAAGAACAAGAACATTGCACAACTGGATTACGATAAGTTACAATTTCCATTAACTTTACGAAAATGGAAAAAAGGAGATAAATTTATGCCTCTGGGTATGCAAACTTTTAAAAAATTAAGCGATTTTTTTATTGATAATAAATTTTCAATTTTAGACAAAAATAAGCAATGGCTACTTTGTTCTAATAACGATATTGTATGGGTTGTTGGGCATAGAATTGATGAGAGATATAAATTGCAATCCAAAACAAAAAAAGTGTACATTGCACAAATTTAAATTTATAAAGGAATGTCAGATTTTGATTTTATAGAAAAGCAGTATTTAGGGCTGAATAAAATGTCATTAACAAGAAGAATGTCCTTGGCAATTTTTTGTTTGGTGGCTTATTATTGGCGTGAAAACCATGATAAAGCAGGAGAATTATACTTCTTTATTGGCATTGGCATTATGATAATTTCAATGTTGCTATTTTTCATTTTGCATTTTAAAACCAAAGTCATAAATGGGAGTATTATTTTGGATGGACTTTGGACTTCCCGAAAAGTAAAGATTGATACAGCTAGTATTGTATCGGCTAAAAAAGTAAAATACAGCAAATATTTTTTGAATCGTTCCGTTTACAATTTACATTTGAAAGGCACAATTCGTTTTTATACAAGAGGAGTTGATGCTGTTGAATTGATTGATAAAGATGGTTTGGTTTACCTTATTGGTAGTCAAAAAACAGATGAGTTAGCTAGAGTAATAAATAACAAGTTAAAAAAATAATGAAGAAGATAATAAGCATATTATTTGTACTAATAAGTGTAGTTTCATCTGCACAAATTTTCACTCCTGTTGAGTGGGAGTTTTCGCAAAAGCAGCTTTCTGATACTGAAATAGAATTGCAATTTAAAGCCAATATTGATGAGGGCTGGCATTTATATTCTCAGCACATTGCTGATGATGGTCCAGTTCCTACTGAATTTACTTTTATTACTGAAGGGAGTTATGAGTTAATTGATAATGTTATTGAAGGAGAGCCAATTGAAGAGTTTGATCCTAACTTTGATATGGTATTAAAGTACTTTGGGCATGAAGCTATTTTTACACAAAAGATAAAAATTACTTCTGCTGAAGATTTTACATTAGCTGGAGATGTCTATTTTATGGTTTGTGATGAGGCACAATGTTTACCTCCTGAGGTGGCAGAATTTTCTTTTAAAATAAAAGGAGTTGATGGAGGTTCAGTTGTTGCTGAAACTGAAAATACTACTGATAAAAAAGAAGGGAAAGGAATGTGGGGATTATTTTTTATTGCTTTTATAAGTGGTTTTGCAGCACTTTTAACGCCTTGTGTTTTCCCTATGATTCCTATGACGGTTTCATTCTTTACTAAGCAAAGTAAAACAAAGGCTAAAGGAATTGCAAATGCTATTATTTACGGACTTTCTATCATTGTTATTTATGTTGCTTTAGGAGTAGGAGTGTCATCAGTATTTGGAGCTGATGCCTTGAATAATATGGCAACTAATGTTTATTTTAATATTGGTTTCTTTTTACTGCTTATTGTTTTTGCAGCATCATTCTTAGGTGCCTTTGAAATTCAATTACCAGCTTCTTGGACAAATAAAAGTGTAGAAGCTGAAGGTAAGGGCGGTTTGATAGGAATTTTCTTTATGGCCTTTACTTTGGCTTTAGTGTCTTTTTCATGCACTGGTCCTATCGTAGGAACTTTATTGGTTGAAGCGGCAACTGGAGGGTATATGGGGCCTATTATCGGTATGCTTGGTTTCTCATTAGCTATTGCCTTGCCGTTTGCTTTATTTGCAGCTTTCCCAGGATGGTTAAATTCATTGCCGCAATCAGGAGGATGGTTAAATTCAGTAAAAGTTACATTAGGATTCTTAGAGATTGCTTTAGCATTCAAATTTTTGTCAAATGCTGATTTAGTAATGCAAACACATTGGTTGGAGCGTGAGTTATTTATTGCAATTTGGATTATGATTTTCGGGCTGTTGACTATGTATCTTTTAGGGTTCTTAAAATTTGCTCATGATTCGGATTTAAAACACATTTCGGTAGGTCGTTTGAGTGTTGCAATTTTAACAGGGACTTTAACTTTATACATGATTCCAGGTTTATGGGGAGCGCCTTTAAAATTGATTTCAGCATTTCCACCTCCACTGGAATATTCGGAATCTCCTTATGGTGTAGGATATACCTTAGGTGGAGAAACCTCTTCTCATGTAGAAGAACAACATCTTGGTCCGCAAGGGATAATGGCATTTAATGACTATGACTTGGGAGTTGCCTATGCAAAAGAGACTGGATTACCTATTGTAATTGATTTTACAGGTAAGGCTTGTGTTAATTGCAGAAAGATGGAACAAGATGTTTGGTCAGATCCAATAATTAAAGATATCCTGAAAAATAAAGTTGTATTAATTTCACTTTATGTTGATTTAAAAACTAAACTTCCGAAAGATAAGCAATATGAAACTACACTTGCTGGTAAATCTAAAAAAGTACGATCTATTGGTGATCAGTGGATGGTATTGCAAGCGAATACTTACGGTACAAATTCTCAGCCTTATTATGTTTTCTTAAATCATAAAGAAGAAATGTTAGTAGAAAATGCCAATTACCAAGATTATGGAACGGTAGAACTTTTTAAAGATTGGTTAAATAGAGGACTCAAAGAATTTAAAAAATAGAAATATGCTAGTAAAAACCTACGGTAGTGCAGTTAGTGGTATTCATGCCACAACTATTACTATTGAGGTGGATGTAGCACAAGGTATTAAGTTTTTTTTGGTTGGATTGCCTGATAATGCCGTAAAAGAATCGGAACAAAGAATACGAGCAGCACTTAAAAATAACGGCTTCCGTATCCCAGGAAAAAAGATTACTATTAATATGGCTCCTGCCGATATTCGTAAAGAAGGTTCTGCTTATGATTTACCTTTGGCAATAGGGATATTAGCCGCATCACAGCAAATAAAAGCAGATAAAGTAAATGATTATTTAATTATGGGGGAACTTTCATTAGATGGAGGATTGCAACCCATAAAAGGAGCCTTGCCAATTGCAGTAAAAGCAAGAGAGGAAGGTTTTAAAGGAATTATTTTACCTAAGCAAAATGCACGGGAGGCAGCTATAGTAAATAATTTGGATGTTTTAGGAGTTGATAATATCTTGCAGGTTATTAATTTCTTTGATGCTAAGCAAATTATCGTTCCAACTTCAATTGATACTAGAGCTGAATTTCTGGCAGGACTCAATAATAACATTGCTGATTTTACTGATGTAAAGGGACAGGAAAATATAAAGCGTGCTTTAGAAATTGCTGCTGCTGGCGGGCATAATGTGATTATGATTGGTCCACCAGGTTCAGGAAAAACAATGTTGGCAAAACGAATGTCAGGAATATTGCCGCCTTTAACTTTATCTGAAGCTTTAGAGACGACAAAAATCCATTCTGTTTCTGGTCGTTTGTCCGATAATGATACACTCATGACTTCTCGTCCTTTTCGTTCGCCACATCATACAATATCAGATGTTGCTTTAGTTGGTGGAGGTACAAATCCTCAGCCTGGAGAAATATCCTTAGCTCATAATGGAGTTTTATTTTTGGATGAGTTGCCAGAATTTAAGCGAACAGTTTTAGAGGTTATGCGTCAACCATTGGAGGATAGAGTGGTAACAATTTCTCGTGCTAAATCATCTGTAGATTATCCGGCAAATTTTATGTTGGTTTCCTCAATGAATCCTTGCCCTTGTGGTTATTATAATCATCCTGATAAGGACTGTTTATGTCCTCCGGGAATGGTGCAAAAATACTTAAACAAAATATCAGGAGCTCTGTTGGATAGGATTGATTTACATGTTGAGGTTACTCCTGTTAGTTTTGACGAGTTAGCATCTAAAGCAAAAGGAGAAAATAGTGCAAGTATTAGAAAAAGAGTGATTGAGGCAAGAGAGTTGCAAGGTGAAAGATACAAAGAAAATGATGGGATACATGCTAATGCTCAAATGAGTACTAAGCAGTTGCAAATTTATTGTAAGTTGAATTCTGAGAGTCAACAGCTTTTGAAAATGGCTATGACTAAGTTAGATTTATCCGCTAGGGCTTATGATAGAATATTGAAAGTTGCTCGTACTATTGCTGATTTAGAAAAAAGTGAGCTTATTACTTCCGAACACATTGCTGAGGCAATACAGTATCGCTCTTTAGACAGAGAGGGTTGGGCAGGATAAAATGCTTATATTCGCACTTTAAAATTTTAATACAACATGGCAAAAAAGAAAATTATTACTAAAAAGTCAGAGGCTTTTTTAGAGAAATATTTGAATAACCCTTCTCCAACAGGCTTTGAAAGTGGAGGTCAGAAATTATGGTTAGACTATATCAGCCCTTATATTGATGAACATTTTGTAGATACTTACGGAACAGTTGTTGGTGTAATTAATCCTGAAGCAAAGTATAAGGTAGTTATTGAAGCGCATGCTGATGAAATCTCATGGTTTGTGCATTATATTACAAAAGATGGGTATATTTACTTGAGAAGGAATGGTGGTTCTGATCATCAGATTGCTCCTTCCAAAAGAGTAAATATTCATACTAAAAAAGGAATGGTAAAAGCTGTTTTTGGTTGGCCAGCAATTCATACAAGAAGTGGCGCAACTGAAAAATCACCAAAACTGGATAATATCTTTTTGGACTGTGGTGCAAAGGATAAAGAAGAAGTAGAAAAATTAGGAATTCATGTAGGTTGTGTAGTTACTTATGAGGATGAATTTATGATTTTGAATAAAAACTTTTATGTAGGTAGGGCATTGGATAATCGTATTGGTGGGTTTATGATTGCTGAGGTGGCGCGTTTGCTAAAAGAAAATAAAGTGAAATTACCTTTCGGATTGTACATTACAAATTCAGTTCAGGAAGAAGTTGGACTTAGAGGAGCACAAATGATTGTGGAGAGAATTAGGCCTGATGTTGCAATTGTAACGGATGTGTGTCATGATACAGGTACTCCAATGATTAATAAAATTAAACAAGGAGATACTAAATGTGGTGCTGGTCCAGTATTGACTTATGGCCCTGCAGTACAAAATAATTTGTTGGAGTTAATTATGACTGCTGCAGAAAAGAACAAGATTCCTTTCCAAAGAGCTGCAGCTTCTCGTGCAACTGGTACGGATACAGATGCTTTTGCTTATTCTACTGGTGGGGTGGCTTCTTCATTAATATCATTGGCACTAAGGTATATGCACACTACAGTAGAAAGTGTACATAAAGATGATGTTGAAAATGTAATTCGTTTGATTTACGAATCATTACAGAAAATTAAAAATAATCATGATTTCAGATATTTGAAATAAAATGATTAAAGTTTTTAGGTTAGTATTTTTAAATATAAAGGGAATTGCATTTTATTTTAAGAGCTTTCTAATTTTAAAACGACAAAAGGGAAAAGATTTAAATTTTCCATTTGGTAGAATTTTCCCTATTTTTTGGGAGCGTTTTTCACAATCAGGAAAAATGAGTGGGCATTACTTTCATCAAGATTTACATATTGCAAAGCGAATTTATAATAATAATCCTAAAAAACATTTAGATATTGGTTCAAGGATAGATGGCTTTATAGCCCATCTTGCAGTTTTTAGGAAAGTAGAAGTTCTTGATATAAGGAGCTTAGATAGTAAAGTAGAGAATATTGTATTTAAACAGGAAGATTTAATGCAACCACAAGTATCTCTTTACGATTATTGTGATTCTATTTCTTCTTTGCATGCTATTGAGCATTTTGGGCTTGGTAGATATGGCGATCAAGTGGATTACTTTGGATATTTAAAAGCGTTAAATAATATTGCTAAAATTCTTAGAAAAGGAGGAGTATTTTATTTTTCAGTACCTATTGGACCCCAAAGGATAGAATTTAATGCTCATAGAGTATTTTCACTTAGTTATTTAATTACACTTTTAGAGAAAGATTATGATATAGTAGATTTTTCTTTTGTTGACGATAAAGGGGACTTAAACACTAGTGTTCAGCTAAATCAAAAAGATATAATAAAAAATTATGGCTGCCATTATGGTTGTGGTATTTTTGAATTGATAAAGAAGTAATCGTAATTTCAGATATTTGAAATAAAACTAAAGGAGCTGAAAGGCTCCTTTTTTTATGTTTAATTTTCTTATATTTGAACATCTAATTTAAAACACACAAAATGAACACAGAACTTATTTTCGGAAATATCTTTTACATCATCATAGCACTCTTTTTACTGAAAGGAGCATTGTATATGGTAAAACAGAAATCAGCAGTAGTGATTGAGCGTTTAGGAAAATTTCATAAAGTTTCTAAGGCAGGACTGCATTTTAAAATCCCTTTAATTGATAGCATTGCAGGAAATGTAAACCTTAGGGTAAGCGAATTACCTGTTGAGGTGGAAACCAAAACTAAGGATGATGTATTTGTTAGAGTGGTGGTTTCTGTTCAGTTTTTTGTGGTGGATACTAATGAAGGTATTGAAGATTCATTTTATAAATTAAATAATCCAGAACATCAAATACAATCTTATGTTTTTGATTCTATCCGTTCGGAAGTGCCAATGATGGAACTAGATGCAGTATTTGCTGAGAAAGATAAAATTGCAGTAGCGGTTAAGGCTGAGCTATCGGAAACTATGAAGCAATTCGGATTTGATTTTACAAAAGCATTAGTTACGGATATTGATCCTGATGCTAAGGTTAAGCAATCTATGAATGAGATAAATGCAGCTAAGCGTATGAAAGAAGCTGCAAAAGAAGAAGCTGCAGCAGCCAAAATTAGAATTGTAGCAGCAGCTGAGGCAGATATGGAAAGCAAGCGATTAGCAGGAGAAGGAATAGCTCAACAAAGAATTGCAATTGCTAATGGATTAAAGGAATCAGTTGAAGAAGTAAAGCAAGCTATGGAGGATCATGTTTCTTCTCAGGATGTAATGAATATGCTCTTTATGACACAGCATTATGAAACAGTCTCAAAACTTGGTGAAAATGGAACAAGCACAATTTTTATGCCTTACTCACCTGACAATGTAGGAGACTTACAAATGCAAATACAAAGTAGTTTGTTGGCAGTAGATGCAATGAAAAAGAATACTAATAAGTCTTAAACCTCTTTGTGCCTAAAGCAACCAGTAGTATGGTCGTTTACCATGCCCATGGCTTGCATGTGTGCGTAAACAATAGTTGAGCCCACAAACTTAAATCCTCTACTTTTTAGGTTCTTACTTATCTTGTCGGATAAAGGAGTATTGGCAGGCATTTCACTCATGCTAGTAAAATTATTTTGAATGGCTTTTCCATCTACAAAGCCCCAAATGTATTTACTAAACGAGCCAAACTCTTTTTGTACTTCCATAAAAGCAATGGCATTTGTTTTTGCTGCTTTTATCTTTAAAGTATTTCTTATGATTCCAGCATCTAGTTTTAATTCTGCTAGTTTTTTATCAGAATAATTTGCAATTTTTTGATAATCAAAATTATCAAAAGCAATACGGAAATTTTCTCTTCTCCTAAGGATAGTTATCCAACTTAGCCCTGCCTGGAAAGTTTCTAATAATAAAAATTCAAAGATTTTGGCATCCTCATAAACGGGTACTCCCCATTCTTTGTCATGATACTCAACATAGAGGGCATCATCTTTCGGCCAATTACATCTTTTTACCTCCCGTGACATTTTTTGTATTTCTTACCACTTCCACAAGGGCAAGGTGCATTTCGCTCTACTTTTTCCTCTGCTCTTACTGGCTGAACTTTTGGCTTAGGTTTTCCTGCTTGTTGTGGTGCACTTCCTGCATCTTCAGGTCGGCTAGTTTGGTGGTTTTCGGCCCTGTGCTTATCTTCCTGTACGGAAGATTGTGTTGGTAAACCTGCCTTAATTAAGAATGAAACAATGTCTTTATTTACTTTATTAATTAATGCTTTAAACAAATTGAATGATTCAAATTTGTAAATTAAAAGTGGATCTTTTTGCTCATAACTTGCCGTTTGTACTGCTTGTTTCAAGTCATCCATTTCACGCAAATGCTCTTTCCAGATATCATCAATAATGGCAAGGGTTACACTTTTTTCAATGGCTTCTGCAATATTTCCCCCTTCAGATTCATGTGCTTCTTTCAGGTTGGTTACTACTTGTAGTGTTCTTAATCCATCAGTAAACGGAATAACGATATTTTCATAAGTTGCCGACTGATTTTCAAAAACATCCTTAATTACAGGATAAGCTTGTTTTGCAATTCCTTCTGATTTGTTTTGGTAGGATTTGTAACAATTTTCATATACCTTTTCAGTAAGCACATCTATCGCACTATCTTTAAATTCTTCCTCACTCACTGGCGACTGTGTAGCTAATAAACGAATTAATTCCAATTTGAAATTTTCGTAATCTTTACTTGCTTGTAATTCTTCTACTATATTCTCGCAAGTATCGTATATCATGTTTGCAACATCCAATGAAAGTCTGTCTCCATGTAAAGCATGTCTTCTTTTCTTGTAAATCACCTCTCTTTGCTGGTTCATTACATCATCATATTCCAACAAACGCTTACGCACCCCAAAGTTATTTTCCTCCACTTTCTTTTGTGCACGCTCAATGGACTTACTTACCATAGAATGTTGAATAACTTCCCCTTCTTCAAGTCCCATTCTATCCATTAGTTTGGCAATTCTTTCAGAACCAAATAGTCGCATTAGTTTATCCTCAAGCGAAACATAAAATTGTGAAGAACCAGGATCTCCTTGTCTTCCTGCACGCCCTCTTAACTGGCGATCAACCCTACGAGAGTCATGTCGTTCAGTACCAATAATTGCTAAACCTCCAGCTGTTTTTACTTCTTCTGATAGTTTAATATCGGTACCCCTACCTGCCATATTGGTAGCAATAGTTACTGCTCCTGCTTTTCCAGCTTCTGCTACAATATCTGCTTCTCTTTGGTGCATTTTTGCATTTAATACATTGTGCTTAATCCCTCTTCTTCTAAGGATTGTTCCTAGTAATTCTGAGATTTCAACAGAAGTAGTACCTACTAAAACTGGTCTCCCTTGCTCGGTCAGTTTTGCAATATCCTCAATTACTGCATTGTATTTTTCACGATTAGTTTTGTAAACTAAATCATCTTTATCATCTCTTTGTATTGGTCGGTTTGTTGGAATAGCTACTACATCCAATTCATAAATTTCCCAGAACTCTCCGGCTTCAGTTTCAGCTGTACCTGTCATTCCAGAAATCTTGTTATACATTCTGAAATAGTTTTGTAAAGTTACAGTTGCATAAGTTTGTGTAGCTGCTTCAATCTTTACATTTTCTTTAGCCTCAATTGCTTGGTGTAATCCATCAGAATATCTTCTTCCATCCATGATACGACCCGTTTGCTCATCAACAATTTTTACTTTGTTGTCCATTACTACATACTCAGTATCTTTTTCAAAAAGAGTATAGGCTTTTAGTAACTGATTTATGGTATGAATCCTTTCACTCTTAATTCCAAAATCTCTTAAAAGCACTTCTTTTTTTGCTGCTTTTTCTTTTTCGCTTTCAGTTGATTTTTCAAGTACTGCTATTTCAGCTCCAACATCAGGTAAGATAAAGAAGTCTTTAGTTTCAGTTGAACTAGTCATTAGCTCTAGCCCTTTTTCGGTAAGTTCAATTGAATTTGTTTTCTCATCAATCACAAAGTAAAGTTCCTCATCTACCAAATGCATTTCCTTGTTTTGGTCTTGCATGTAGTGGTTCTCGGTTTTTTGTAATTGAATTTTTACACCATCCTCACTTAAATATTTAATTAAGGCTTTGTTTCTTGGCAATCCTCTAAAGGCTCTTAGCAGGTTAAATCCACCATCCTTATTATTTCCTTCAGTAATTAATTTTTTAGCATCTGAAAGAACTGTTGTTACATATTTTTTCTGTGCAGCTACTAATTGGTCAACTTTATGTTTGAATTCATTGTATTCGTGCTTATCACCTTGTGGTGTTGGTCCTGAAATAATTAGTGGCGTACGAGCATCATCAATCAATACTGAATCTACCTCATCTACAATAGAATAGTGCAGTTTTCTTTGTACTAAATCGCCTGGCCTTTTTGCCATATTATCTCTTAGGTAATCAAAACCAAACTCATTATTTGTACCGTAAGTAATATCGGCTAAATAGGCTTTTCTTCTCTCATCAGAATTAGGTTGATGGTTGTCAATACAATCAATACTTAATCCGTGAAATTGGAATAAAGGCCCCATCCATTGTGCATCCCTTTTTGCTAAATAATTATTTACCGTTACTAAATGCACTCCTAAACCTGTAAGTGCATTTAAATAAATTGGCAAGGTAGCGGATAAGGTTTTACCTTCTCCAGTTTGCATCTCAGCAATTTTCCCTTGAT
>JABJNS010000063.1 GCA_018664745.1 Flavobacteriales bacterium
AATCATGGTAATCCCCATGAACTACTCCACCTCCTTGATATGCGCCTGCAACATATGCAACTTGTGTTGCATTTGTAGGGTCAGTTACATTAAAAAAGTGCGTACCATCTGTAGAACCAATTATTGCTATTTCACTGCCGTTTACTTCTAGTCCCCAACACTCATTGTAAGTATTGTTGTATGCCCAAGAACCAACTAAGTTAGTTTCTTGCCAATTGTATAAAAGTGTTCCTGTTTGTTGTGCTTTTGCACTAATGCTTATTAGAGCAATAACTGTAATTAAAATAATTCTATTCATTATATTGATGCTATTAGTTCTTTAATAATTAGGGTTAGTTTTGGTTCTGCTACTTCTGATACTTTTTGAATTTCTTCATGTGTTACTTTCTGAATTTTCCCAGGCACACCAAGATCAGTAATTACTGACATAGCAAAACAAGGAATATCCATATGTCGGGCTACAATTACTTCAGGTGCAGTTGACATTCCAACTGTGTCGCCACCAATAATTCTCATGTGTTTGTATTCTGCAGGAGTTTCTAAAGTAGGGCCTGTTAGGGCTACATAAACTCCTTTTTGTACGGGTAGATTATTTGCTTTTGCAATTAGGGTAGGGCTATAAGGTTCGCTCATATCAGGGAATCTAGGTCCTAGTTCTGCAATATTTGCACCAATTAATGGGTTTGGAATTAAGTTGATATGATCGTTTAAAATCATTAAATCACCAACTTCATAGTTAGGATTTACGCCACCACTTGCATTTGAAACTATTAAGCATTCTATTCCTAAAAGTTTCATAACTCTTACAGGAAAAGTTACTTTTTCCATGCAGTAACCTTCATAAAAATGAAAACGACCTTGCATAGCGACCACTTGTTTTCCGCCTAGTTTACCAAAGATTAATCTTCCTGTGTGTCCTTCAACAGTTGATAGTGGGAAGTTAGGAATATCTTCATAGGAAATTGAATGTTCAATCTCAATTTCTTTTACTAGCCCACCTAGTCCTGTACCCAATATGATTCCAACTTCAGGGTTGTAGTTTGTTTTATTCTGTAAGAATTCAGCTGATTCTTTAATTTTTTGCAACATAGTTGAGTATCTGTTTTTCAAATTTATCTTCCTGTTCAATTTTTATTTCAATAGGGATATAGTAAAAATTACTGTCCTTAAATTGAGTTAGGAATTGTTTTAATTTTGTGGCGTCTTTTTCGGTGGTCAAGATAAGTTTTTTTGCACTTTTATCAGCATTGTGTTTCGCTAAGATATTAGCAATATCATTGCTAGTATAATTATGGTGGTCAGCAAACTTTAGGTGCGTTATATTGTGCCCTGCATTTTCCAGATAATCAACTAAAGGTTTAGGGTTAGCAATTCCGCTTACTAAAGTAATGCTGTATTTTTGATATGAAGTAAATTCTTTATTTGTGCTTATGCACCTCAAAGTGCAGTAGTTAATGTGTGAGAAATAAGCTTTTTGATGTGCAAAAAGATGAAGCCTTTCTAGCATTCCCTTTTTTAAAGTTGGGTTGATATTCTCTGGTGTTTTACTAAACACGATTGCATTTGCTCTTTCTGCTCCTTTTTTGCTTTCCCTTAAATTACCAACTGGCATTAAATTATCTTTGTAAAAAGGACTTTCGTAAGGAGTAATGAGAATATTAAATCCTGCTTTTATCCATCTGTGTTGATATCCATCATCAAGTAGTATGACTTGTGTTTCAGGAAAATCTTTTAGGATTTTTTTCACCCCTTTATTCCTGTTTTTTTCTACTACAACTATGCAGTCAGGATTGTTTAGTTTTAACTGTAAAGGTTCATCACCTACTTCGGTAGCAGTGCTTGTTGTTTCAACATATTGTAGAGTTGATGTTTTTCGCCCATATCCTCTGCTGAGGATAGCAACTTTATAATCGGGCTTTAGTAAGTTAATAATGTACTGCGTGTGTGGGGTTTTGCCTGTACCTCCTACTGATAAATTCCCTATACAGATAATGGGTATATTGTGACTTACGGCTTTAAATATTCCATAGTCGAATAATAAATTACGAATAGCTATAATGCTTCCGTAAATGAATGATAATGGGATTAATAGAAAGTAAATAAGGGATTTAAAAGTTTGTATATTAAAATTAGTCCATTTCATCTTTTGCAAAGATAAGATTTAGATTTAAGATACTAGAAATTGAGGGATAGACTTTGTTTTTGTATTTTTGAAAAATGAAAATAAGAGAAGTAACAAATTTTTTAGAACAGTATGCTCCATTGGAATATCAAGAAAATTATGATAATTGTGGGCTAATTATAGGTGATGAAAATGC
>JABJNS010000064.1 GCA_018664745.1 Flavobacteriales bacterium
GTAGAATTGAACACGGTTTTAATGTGCGTCCGGATTTAGTTGCGGTGGATAATAATGTAAATCCAAAAGATTATTTAGGTGAGTTTTGGTTAGATTCTTTGGTGCATGATGATAAGATGTTGGAGTATCTTGTGGAATTAGTAGGTGAAGATAAAGTAGCACTTGGTACTGATTATCCTTTCCCTTTAGGTGAATTAGAACCAGGAAAATTGATACACGGTATGCCTTACCCGATTAATGTAAAAGAAAAATTACTTTCAGGAAATGCATTAAATTGGTTAAATATGAAAAAAGAGGACTTCATATAATGAAAGGAATTTTTGAAATAGGAAATACAAAATGTCAAGTAGATTTCTCTAAGGGAAATGACATTTCAATTCCCTTAAATTTTAATGGAGAGCAGCCGAATACTTATGGGGTTGATATAGCAAGTTCAGCACCTTACAAAGATGGAAAATTTATTGGGGACACCCGAAAAGGTGGTCCTTGTAATTTTGAAACTTATAGTTTTACCCCGCATTGTAACGGAACGCATACCGAATGTATTGGTCATATTACAGATGAAAGAATAGATATTTTATCTTCTTTGAATGATGAGATGATTCCATCAACTTTAGTTTCTGTTACCCCAAAAAATACTAATGAAAATTATACTCCTGATTTAAATACAGAGGATTTAGTTATTACTAAAGAGGATTTGGAATTGCAACTAAAAGGAGTTAATCCTGAATTTTTGAAAGGAGTTATCATTCGTACCTCACCTAATTCTGAAAATAAGAAAAGTAGAGATTACATGAAAGAAACCCCTTCTTTTTTTAGTATTGAGGCAATGGAATATTTAGTAAGTTTAGGAATTCAGCATTTATTGGTAGACACCCCCTCAGTAGATAGATTATTTGATGACGGACACCTTTCTGCACACAATATTTTTTGGGAAACAAAAGGAAAAGCGTTCAATCTGAATACTCAAAACAAAACCATTACAGAAATGATATTTGCTCCTGATTATTTAGAAGATGGAGCTTATTTATTAAATCTGCAAATCCCTGCATTTGTTTCGGATGCAGCACCTAGCAGACCTATTTTATACAAGATAAATGAATTATAAAAACACAGTAGAATTTGCTTCAGAATTGGATGCAAAAGATATATTAAGCAGCTATAGAAATGAGTTTCTTATTCCATTACAAAAAAATGGAGAAGAGCACATTTATATGTGTGGAAACTCACTTGGATTACAGCCTAAAAGAACTAAAAAATTTTTAAATCAGGAGTTGGAAGATTGGGCTACTTTTGGAGTGGAAGGACATTTTTATGCCAAAAACCCTTGGATGCCTTATCATGAGCTTTTAAGCGAGAGTTATGCTAAAATTGTTGGAGCAAAACCAACTGAAGTAGTTGCTATGAATACCCTTACAGTAAACTTGCATTTAATGATGGTTTCTTTTTACCAGCCTACTGAAAAAAAACATAAAATTATTATTGAGGGAGATGCATTTCCATCTGATATTTATGCGGTAGAATCTCAGATAAAACATCATGGACTTTCTCCTCTAACTTCTTTAATAAAATTAAGACCAAGAGACGGAGAATCTGCAATTAGAACAGAAGATATTCAAACAATAATTGAGCGTGAAGGAGATGAAATTTCACTTATTATGTTGGGAGGAGTAAACTACTATACGGGTCAGGTTTTTGATTTTGAAAACATTGTAAAATTAGGACATGCTAAAGGAATAAATGTTGGTTTTGATTTGGCGCATGCAGCAGGAAATATTAAATTAGAACTTCATAAATGGGGGGTTGATTTTGCAGTTTGGTGTTCTTATAAATACTTAAATTCTGGTCCTGGTTCTGTGGCAGCAGCTTTTGTGCATGAAAGGCATCATAGCACAAACCTGAATCGTTTTGCAGGTTGGTGGGGGCACAACATAGAAGATAGATTTAAAATGCCAGATAGATTTAATCCTATACAATCAGCAGAGGGATGGCAATTAAGTAATCCTCCAATTTTATCTTTAGCAGCAATTCGTGCTTCTCTATCTATTTTTGATGAGGTGGGAATGGATAAGTTAGTTGCAAAATCTAAGGAATTAACAAATTACTTATTGTATTTATTAAATACAATCGATACTGATAGAATAGAAATTATTACGCCAGAAGAAAGAGGTTGTCAGCTTTCTATCCGAGTCCAAAATGGCAATAAAAATTTGTTTGATTCCATTACAGAAAAAGGAGTAGTTGCGGATTGGAGAGAACCCGATGTCATTCGTGTGGCGCCTACTCCACTTTACAATAGTTTTCAGGATGTGTTTAATTTTTATAATATCCTAAAAAAAGAATTATAATGCAAA
>JABJNS010000065.1 GCA_018664745.1 Flavobacteriales bacterium
AATGAAAATTCCTTTTGGCATTGCTCAAATTGGGAAAGCCTTCAGAAATGAAATTGTAGCCCGTCAGTTTATTTTCAGAATGCGTGAGTTTGAACAAATGGAAATGCAATTTTTTGTTCGTCCAGGAGAAGAAATGAAATGGTATGCTTATTGGAAAGATTTCCGAATGAAATGGCATAATTCATTAGGGATGGGAGAAGATAATTACCGTTTTCATGACCATGAAAATTTAGCACATTATGCCAATGCAGCAGCCGATATTGAATTTAAATTTCCATTCGGATTTAAAGAATTAGAAGGGATCCATTCGCGTACTGATTTTGACTTGAAAGCACATCAAGAACATTCTGGGAAAAAATTACAATATTTTGATCCAGAACTAGGAGAAAGCTATGTGCCTTATGTAGTTGAAACTTCTATTGGTTTGGATAGAATGTTCCTTACCGTATTAAGTCATGCTTTCCGTGAAGAACAATTGGAAAATGGAGAAAGTAGAGTGGTATTAAAAATCCCTGCACTTTTAGCGCCTATAAAAGCAGCTATTCTTCCGTTAACTAAGAAAGATGGAATGCCTGAAAAAGCAAGGGAAATAATGAAGTCTCTTCAAATAGATTTCAACTGCCAATATGAAGAAAAGGATTCTATCGGAAAAAGATACAGAAGACAAGATGCGATTGGAACTGCATTCTGTATTACAGTTGATCATCAAACTTTAGAAGACAATACGGTTACTATTAGAGATAGAGATACTATGGAACAAGAAAGAGTTTCAGTAGAAAAACTACATTCCATTATTGCAGAAAAAGTAAATATTGCAAAATATTTAGCTTAGTTTTCTCCCTGAGAGGTCACTGAAATTTTATCGAAAGTAGCATCAATAGGAGGTAATACTTTTTCTACTTCTACTGTTACTTTTTGTACTTTATGCAAGGGTAAAATTGCGTCAACAATTCTTTTTGCAAGATGTTCTATCATGTTAGAACGGATAGCCATTTGTTCCTTTACAATAGCTATGATTTTCACATAGTCCACTGTGTCGTTCAAATCATCTGTTTTTTCAACTTCAGTTGTGTCCGCTTCCACCCAAACATTTACAATAAAGTGTCCACCCAAAACAGCTTCTTCTGGCAAGTGCCCGTGATGAGCAAAAATTCTGATTCCTTCTACAGTAATTAATCCCATTAGTTTATTTTTTCTAAAGCAGTTTCCATTCTTTTAATCGTTTCTTCTTTTCCTAAAAGAGAAGCAATATCAAAAAGAGATGGTCCCATTCCGAGTCCTGTTAAACAAACCCTAAAAGCAGGCAATAATTTACCCATTCCTAGTTCATTTTCTTCTAAATACTTTTTAAATGCAACTTCAATATTTTCAGAAGAGAAATCAGATAATTTGGATAATCTATCTTTTAATTCCGATACATATTTAGGAGTGTCTTCTTTCCATTTTTTACGGATTGTTTTTTCATCATAAGATGTAGGAGATTCAAAATAATACCTTCCTTCCTCCCACATATCTTTTACAAAAGTGGCTCTTTCTTTTAATTGCTCACAAACAGTTGCGACAAAATCATCTTCCGCCTCTACCCCATTTTCTTTCAGGATAACTTGTAAATCTTGCGCCAACACTTCTCCTGATTTTGCTCTTAAATACTGCTGATTAAACCATCTTGTTTTATCAACATCAAACTTTGCTCCCGCCTTCCCTACTCTCTCTAAACTGAAAGCTTCTATCAAACCTTCCATAGAAAAAATCTCCTGTGTAGTTCCTGGATTCCATCCTAAAAATGAAAGCATATTTATAAACGCTTCTTTAATGTAGCCACTTTCTCTGTATCCTGAACTAATTTCTTTTGTTTCTGGGTTCATCCACTGTGTTGGGAAAACAGGAAATCCTAATCTATCCCCATCACGCTTACTTAATTTACCATTTCCATCTGGCTTTAGGATTAATGGTAAGTGTGCAAATTCTGGCATTGCATCCTCCCATCCTAAATATTTGTATAATAAAACATGTAAAGGTGCTGATGGCAACCACTCCTCCCCTCTTATCACATGAGAAATTTTCATCATATAATCATCCACCACATTAGCTAAATGGTAAGTTGGCATTCCATCCGATTTAAAGATAACTTTATCGTCCATATTATTGGTATTTACTACAACCCAACCTCTAATAATATCGTTTAGTTTTACCTCTTCATTTCTAGGCATTTTTATACGGATAGCATAAGGGTCTCCTGCTTCCAATCTTTTATTTACTTCATCTTCCGATAGTGCTAAAGAATTTTGCATTGTAGTACGAGTAACCGCATTGTATTGTGGTGAAGGAACTCCTGCAACCTTCATTCTTTCACGCATTGCAGTTAGTTCTTCTGAAGTATCAAAAGCATAATATGCAAAGCCATCTTTTACCAATTGTTCGGCATAAGGAAAGTACATAGCCTTTCTTTCTGATTGCTTATAAGGACCATATCCTCCCCCATCTACTACTGATTCATCTAATTCAATTCCACACCATTTTAGTGCATCAATTAGGTATTCTTCTGCACCTTCAACAAATCTGGTTTGATCTGTATCTTCTATACGCAAAATCATTTTTCCTCCTTTGTTTTTAGCAAAAAGGTAATTATAAAGGGCTGTTCTAACCCCTCCAATATGTAATGGTCCTGTTGGGCTAGGTGCAAATCGTACTCTTACTTCTGACATTGTAATAAATTTTTCGGCTGCAAAGATAAGATTTATCAAGTAATAGAGTTTTATGATAAGCCGTTAAAAATTGTACTTTTGCAAGGATGAATTCTCAACCTAAAATAGAATTATGTGAAAAACTGAATAAATTCGTTAAACGATTTTATACCAATCAGCTAATTAAAGGGGGAATCTATTCTTTAGCAGTACTGAGTATCTTCTTTATTGGTTTTTCAACTATTGAACATTTTACCCAATTTGGGGTTGGAAGCAGAACTTTTTTATTCTGGACTTACCTTATTATTAACGCCTTAATTGCAATAAAATACATAGCTATCCCCTTACTTCATTTACTGAGTTTTGGTAAAACACTAAGCCACAAACAAGCTGCAAAAATTATTGGAACTCATTTTACTGAAGTTGATGATAAACTACTAAATATCCTAGAATTACAGGAGATGAGTACTGCTGAAAATGCTTTGATAAACGCAAGTATTCAGCAAAAAATAAAAGATATAAAGCCTATCTCATTTGGGAATGCCATTAATTATGCTGACAATAAAAAATATGCAAAATGGGTGCTTATCCCACTTGCTGTCATTTTACTTTTTATCATTTCAGGAAAGCAATATATACTTACTGAAAGCTCTGCCAGAATACTAAGGCACAATACTTTTTTTGAACCAAAAGCACCTTTTCAATATCATGTTTTAAATCCAAAATTAGAAGTAATCCAATATAAAGATTATACATTGGAAATAGAAATAATAGGAAATGAAATCCCTAGTGAAGTATTTATAATAATTAACGGAAATTCATTTCGAATAAAAAGCAATAGCAACACTACATTCGAGCATCTTTTCAAAGTAGTAAATGCTGATATTTCATTTCAATTTTCAGCTGGAGGTTATATTAGCAATCATTATACATTAAAAGCTCTTCCTCAGCCTAAAGTAGTTGACCTTAACACCTTTCTGAACTACCCAAGCTACACCAAAATCAAAGATGAACATATCAAAAATAATGGTGATTTAATAATCCCTGAAGGGACAATAGTGCAGTGGGATATAAGTCTGCAAAACACTAAAAATATCTCTTTTCTTTTTTCTGAAAGCAATCACACGGAATGGGCTAATAATACTGTTACTTATAAAAAGCAGTTTTTCAAAAGCACCCCTTATCAAATTATCACCCAAAACGAACATCAATTGAGTGATAGCTTGTCCTACTATATAAAGGTAATTCCTGATGCATATCCGACAATAAAAGTAAATCAGAATTTTGATAGTACGAATGTTCAGTTTTTATTCAGTGGAGAAATTGAAGATGATTATGGCTTACAAAAATTAACTTTTAATTATCGAATTACTAGCAATGACACTAATCCTTTAGTCAGTCAGCAGCTAACCATTAAGCAGCTATCCAAAGAACTTTTCTTTTTTACATTCAATTTTAATTACTTGCAACTAGCAGCAGGAGAGGAAATAGAATACTATTTTGAAGTTTGGGATAATGATGTAGTAAATGGCTCGAAAAACACAAAAAGCACTCGTTTTTCACACAAAGAAGCAACAAAAGAGGAATTAACTGCAAAAAAGGATGCTGAAAATGAAAAAACAAAAAGTGGACTTAATAAATCAATATCACTTGCTAAAGAGATAAAAAAGGATATTGCACAGCTCAATAAAACTATCTTAGAAAAGAAAAAAATTAGCTGGGAAGAAAAACAAAAAGCAAAAGAAATTCTAAAAAAACAAAAGCAACTTGAGCAACAAATAAAAGACACACAGAAAAAAAATAGTGAAAACCTAAAAAATAAGGAAAAATTAAATTCTTCAATACTTGAAAAACAAAAACAGTTAGAGGAATTAATGAATAAAGTCTTAGATGAGGAAACCCAAAAACTCTTGCAAGAAATGGAGGAGATGATGGAGAAGGCAGACAAAGAAAAACTAAAAGAATTACTAGAGAAATTAGATGAGGAAAATACTGATTTAGAAAAAGAGCTAGATAGAGAGTTAGAACTTTTTAAACAATTAGAATTTGAACAAAAAGTAGAAGAAACACTAGAGAAAATAGAA
This sequence comes from Flavobacteriales bacterium, assembly GCA_018664745.1. Lineage (GTDB taxonomy): Bacteria > Bacteroidota > Bacteroidia > Flavobacteriales > BACL11 > UWMA-0277. The sequence continues at coordinate 4,769 of JABJNS010000065.1, forward strand.
GAACTTAAAAAAGAACAAGAAGCCTTAAAAAAAGAAACTGAGAAAGGAAAAACAGAAAAGGAAGAACTTGCTAAAAAACAAGAGGAGTTAAGCAAAAAAATGGAGGACTTACAAAAAGATTTGCAAGACTTAAGAAAGAAAAATATGGCATTGGAGGATAAAAATAAAATGCCTGACACCAAAGCCAATGAAGAGGATATAAAACAGAAAATGCAAGAGAGTAAAGATGCTCTTAAAAAAGGAAAGAAGAAGAAAGCGCAAAATTCTCAAAAAGAAGCATTAGAAAAATTAGAACAAATCGAGCAGCAATTACAAAGCATGCAAAAAAGCAGTGGAGAAGACAAGCCTAAAGAAGATATGGAGACTCTAAGAAAAATCCTTGAAAATTTGGTTACTCTTTCTTTTGATCAGGAAGAACTAATGCAACATGCTACAAATACTCCTAAAAATAGTCCAGAATTTATTAAAATTGTTCAAAGACAAAATAAACTATCTGATGATAGTCAAATTATTGAAGACTCTTTATTAGCCCTCAGTAAAAGAGTAGTTCAGATACAAGCAACTATCAATAATGAAATTGCAGCAATCAATAATAACATGATTAAAGCAACAAACCAACTAGAAGGAAGACAAGTTGAGAAAGCAGCAGAACGCCAACAGTTTATAATGACTTCTACTAACAACTTAGCTTTACTATTGTCCGAAATTTTAGAGCAAATGCAAAAAGATTTAGCCAATAAAACTCCTGGGGAAAAACAATGCAACAAACCAAATCCTAATTGCAAAAAACCTTCAATGTCACAACTGAAAGAGGCACAAAAGAAGCTCAATAAGGAAATGAAAAAAGGGAAAAGTGGTAAAAAAGGAAAAAAGAAAGGGGAAAAGAATGCTAAAAAATTAATGCAATTAGCAAAAAAGCAAGAAGCAATTAGAAAACAATTGATGGAGCTAAGAGATGAACAGGGAAAGAATGGAGAGAAAGGAAAGATTGATAAAATCCTAGAGGATATGGAGGAAAATGAAACAGATATAATCAATAATCAAATTACACAAGAAACAATAGCAAGGCAACAGGAAATTCTCACTAGATTGCTTGAGGCAGAAAAAGCAGAAAGGGAGCAAGATGAAGATGATAAAAGGAAATCAATAGAATGGAATTTTGTTCCTGATAATACAACTGAGGAATATTTAGAATACAAAAAGCAGAAACAACATCAAGAAGAACTTTTAAAAACTACTCCTGTTCAGCTCAAGCCTTACTATAAAAAGAAGGTAAATTCTTATTTTAACACTTTAATTAAAGAAGATAAATGATAGAATATCAATATATAGAATGTGACGAAATAATAACTAGTGAAGAAATCAGCTTATGGCTTTCTAATGTTATAAAAGAGGAAGGAAAGGAAATTGGAGAATTAGTATATGTACTCTGTAAAGATGAATATTTGTTAGAAAAAAATATCCAATTTTTAAATCACGATACACTTACAGATGTTATCACTTTTGATTATTGTGAGAATGATTTAATTAATGGTGATATTCTTATCAGTACAGATAGGGTAGAAGAAAACGCTAAAACTTATAAGGTTAATTATTTAACTGAACTACACAGAGTTATGGTGCATGGTTTACTACATTTGCTCGGTTATAAAGATAAAAAGGAAAAAGACGCAAAAACAATGCGTGAAAAAGAAAATTATTATTTAAATAAGATTATTAACTAATTTATTTTCAGTATTTTACACTCATTCACAAACTATGAAATTAGACGAAAAATATGATGTAATAATAGTAGGAGGAGGTCATGCTGGCTGTGAAGCTGCACACTCTGCCTCCACACTTGGATCAAAAGTACTATTAGTTACGCAAAATTTAGAAACCCTAGCGCGTATGTCCTGCAACCCAGCAATGGGAGGTGTAGCTAAAGGGCAAATAATAAGAGAAATTGATGCACTAGGTGGAATGTCTGGAATTGTAACAGACGCTTCTTCTATTCAATTTAGAATGCTAAATAAAAGTAAAGGACCTGCAATGTGGAGTCCTAGAGCACAATGTGACAGGAAAATATTTGAAAGAGAATGGCGTAAAACTCTAGAAGGAAATAAAAATATTGATTTCTGGCAAGATACAGTAGATAATATCACTACTGAAAAAGGGAAAGCTACAGGTATCATTACCAAAATGGGGGTTGAAATTGAAGGGAAAAGTGTTGTTCTCTGTAATGGAACTTTCCTAAATGGACTTATTCACCTTGGAAAAAAGAACTATAAAGGAGGGCGCTCAGGAGAACCCTCAGCTGAAGGGATTACAAAACAACTAATTGAACTTGGATTTACACACGGAAGAATGAAAACCGGAACACCTCCAAGATTAGATGGTAGAACAATAGATTATTCAGTAACAGAAGAACAAGCAGGTGATGAGAATACGGTAAGTTTCTCATACATGACAAAAGAGAAAATAAAAGACCAACACTCTTGTTTTATCACTTACACATCACCTGAAGTTCATGCAATTTTAAAAGAAGGATTTGAAGACTCTCCAATGTTTTCAGGAAGGATAAAAGGGTTAGGACCAAGATATTGTCCGTCAATTGAAGATAAAATTGAAAGGTTTTCATCTAAAGACAGACATCAATTATTCATTGAGCCAGAGGGAAGAGATACTGTAGAAATCTATTTAAATGGATTCTCCACATCACTTCCTGAAGCTGTTCAATTAAAAGCCCTAAGGAAAATTAAAGGGCTTGAAAAAGTAAAAATGTTCAGAGCTGGATATGCAATTGAATACGACTACTTTCCACCAACTCAACTTAAGCACACCTTAGAAACTAAACTAGTCAATAACTTATTCTTTTGTGGACAAATAAACGGAACAACAGGGTATGAAGAAGCTGCTGCACAAGGATTGATGGCAGGTGTTAATGCGCACCAGAATGCACATGAAAAAGAAGAGTTTATCTTAAGCAGATCAGATGCATATATTGGAGTTTTAATAGATGACTTGATAACAAAAGGAACTGAGGAACCTTACCGAATGTTTACTTCTAGAGCTGAATATCGTTTGCTTTTAAGACAAGATAATGCTGATATTAGACTTACCAAAAAAGGCTATGAACTTGGTCTTGCAAAGGCAGAAAGACTAAAACAACTAGAAAGGAAAGAAAATGAAACTGCAGCACTTATTAAGTTTTTAGAAAAACAAAGCATTGACCCAACTGATATCAATCCTACTCTTGAAAGATTAGGGAGTTCTATATTAAAACAAAAAGTTAAACTTAAGTCAGTTTTATCAAGACCTCATATTACCATAAATGATTTATTAGTTTGTGAAGAGTTAAATTCATTTTTGCAAGAGAAAAACTGCATGCCAGAAGCAATTGAACAAGCTGAAATTGAGATAAAATATGGTGGCTACTTAAACAAAGAAAAAGAATCGGCTGCAAAACTAAAAAGGTTAGAAAATATAAAAATAAGTTCAGATTTTGAATTTGACAAACTACACTCAATTTCAACTGAAGGAAGGGAAAAATTAAAATCAATACAACCAAAAACGATAGGACAAGCCTCAAGAATAAGTGGCGTATCACCCTCAGATATAAATGTATTATTAATATACTTAGGAAGATGATAACACTAGATAAATGTCCTTTGTGCTCAAAAGAAAATTTAGTCAAGAAATTAGATTGTATTGACCATTCAACATCTAATGAAATTTTTACAATTGTTTCATGTGAAACATGTGAATTTACATTTACTAACCCTATACCAAAAGAAGAAAACTTAGGAGAGTACTATAAGTCTGACATGTATATTTCGCACACTAATAATACCAAAGGGCTATTCAACTGGATGTATCAAACTGTTAGAAAATATGCAGTTGGAACTAAAATTAATTTACTTAAAAAAATATCTCAGAAAGAAAATCATCTTGATATTGGCTGTGGAACAGGAGAGTTTTTAAATGCCTGCCAGAATGCAGGATACAAGGTAAAAGGAATAGAGCCATCAGAAATTGCCAGAGATCAAGCTATCAAAAATTTCAAACTATCAGTAAGTGACAATACAAATCTAAACCAATTTAAAACAGAAGAATTTGACTCCATTAGCATGTGGCATGTGTTAGAACATATCCCTAATTTGAATGAAACTATAAAAGAATTTGATCGAATTCTAAGTCAAAAAGGAAAAGTAATAATTGCCGTTCCGAATCATAAGAGTTGGGATGCAAATTATTATAAAGAATTTTGGGCAGCTTGGGATGTACCAATTCATTTATGGCATTTTTCAAGAAATACAATTGAACAATTATTCAGCAAATACAATTTCAAACTAAAAAAAACCAAACCAATGTTATTTGATTCTTTTTATGTATCATTACTAAGTGAAGAATTTAAAACTGGAAAGAAAAAATTTGTTAGAGGATTCATAATCGGCCTAATTTCAAATATTATTGGAATACTGACAAAAAAAGGCTGCTCAAGCACAATTTATGTCTTTGAAAAGCAAAACAAAGCTATTTAAGACGTTTTAAAGACAATAAGACACATTCTGGAAGCATTAGCTGAAAATAAAAAGATAATCAATTATGTATAAATTATTTTCAACCTATTGATTGCTATATAATTAAAAAACATTTTAGTGATTTTAAGATAAAATCGTACCTTTGTATAAATAAAAACCAGAGATGAGAAAATTACTTTTAATATTATTATGCTCAATATTGTATGGATACAGTAATGCACAATGCAATACCCCTTCAAATCCTTATAGCTCAAATATCAATTATTATAATGCTGACGCCAACTGGAGCTCTCAAACAAATGTTTATAATTATAAAATCCGCTATAGAATTTTAGGAACAAGTTCATGGTTGTATAAAAATAATATTGACTCATTAGCTGTTTCAAAAAACATTAACAATCTACAGCCTCTTACTAGTTATATATGGCAAATTCGATCATACTGTGACTCCACAGGAAGCAATTATTCGCAATGGTCAGCTACCGATACATTTTATACAAATACTCTAAATTGCCCTACAATTACAGGGCTTTATTCCAATAACATTTACTACAATGAAGCTGATGCTAATTGGAGTACTACAGCTGGAGTAAACAGATATAAAGTTCACTATCGAATTTTAGGAACTTCAAGCTGGTCTAATCTAGGATTTATTGATTCATTAGATAACTCTGTTACTATTCCCTTATTACAGCAATCCACAACATATGAATGGGAAATAATGGCATATTTTGACAGCACTTACCTACAAGCATCTCTATGGTCATCCCCTGATACTTTTACAACAACAACATTTGTTGCAGCACCATTTAACCCAATTATCACAAATAGTATTGACAATCCAATTTGCAATACTGCAACAAATTTATCTTTATTTGCAAGTCAAAGCCAAAATGAGCCAGATATTGGAACATCAACAATAACTTCTGATGGAGGTTATTTTGATATTCAGTCCTTATCCATGGGTGATTCAGTAGGATTTGCTATAATGAACACGAGTACGCAAACAATAGACGCAACATTGAAAGTCGGTATCATTGCTGGACAGAATTACGCCACAATTTATTCTTACGACATTACAGGTAGCCTTATAGGCTTCTTTGCGATAGAAAATATAAATGGAGGGATAAAAGTTAGCTCAAGCTCACCAAATGACGGAAATAACTACACTAGTGGATTTACTAGTGAAATCCATTTTACCAATCTATTCATCAACCCAAACATTAACGGCCCTTTGCATTTTTACACTGATATTCAATCGGAATTAAGTGATCAGTTTAATGACACAACAAGCATTTTAATATCATGTGTTAATTCAATTTCAGAGAATGAAAAAATAAATAATTTAGACTTTGAAGTTTATGATCTATTAGGAAGAAAAACTGATTGGAAAGAAAATACAATACTTATCTATAAATATTCAAATGGTGAGGTAAGAAAAATATTCACTACAAAACAATAGTGACCTAGGAGGGATTCGAACCCCCAACCGTCAGAGCCGAAATCTGATATTCTATCCAGTTGAACTACTAGGCCTATATTGCAAAAGTAATCTTTAATTAAGTATTACAATTTTTTTTCTAATAAGAAGTTATCTGATTGTATTATAGTATTATTGCTTTTGAATTATGAAAAAATTATTATTTCTTCTATTTCCTTTATTTATCCAGGCCCAAGATGTACCAATTGGTTTTTGGAAAGATTATCAATCCTATACTAATACAAGTTATATTACTCAAGCTAAAAGCAAAATATATTGTGTTACAAATGGTGGTTTATTTTATCTGAACAGGGATGATAATACACTTAATCGCTTATCAAAAGTTACAGGACTTTCTGATATTGGAGTTAAAAAAATTGCCTATTATGATTCGTCAGAAACAACCATCATTACCTATGAAAATTGTAATATTGATTTAATAAAAGAAGGAAGGATAATAAATATTTCTGATATCAAACGGAAAGAAATTATTGGAAACAAACTGATAAATAATATAACTATCAAAAAAGGCATTGCATATCTATCCTGCACCTTTGGGCTAGTACTTTTAGATCTAGAAAAGGAAGAAATAAAAGACACCTATAGAATAGGAGAGAATGGTAACTTTGTAGGAATTAATAGTTGCGCTTTTAATGAGCAAAATATTTTTGTAGCTTCTGAAGATGGTATTTATTCAGCCGACATACATTCCACTAGTTTATTTGATTTTAATAGTTGGGAATTAGATACTAATAGAACTGAAAATTATTGGAATATTTTTTCAATTGGAGATTCTATCTGGACTGGAGATTCTAACTCGTTTTACAACAACAATTTACTTTTCATAGCCAATAATGATACCGTATTAATTTATGAAAACCTACTAACAAATCCAGATACTCTTATTGATAATAAGCTAAAATACATTCAATACATATATCATGATATTGAGGAAAATACCTGGATAGCAGATAGCGAAAATGGACTTTTACAGTTTATTAATTTTAATTACCAAGGAAACTTTATTCCTGAAGGGCCAACAATAAATGATACATACAGTTTAGAATATGAAAATAATACGCTTTACATGTGTCATGGAGGGCACATTAATTTTAGTTCACAAGGAAAAATATATGATGGCGTTTCAATAAGAAAAAATTATGATGAATGGATAAATTATAATTACACTGCTATTGGAATAGATGTATTGGAAGTTGCTGTTAAAAATGGAACTGAGTACTATGCTTCATGGCGAGATGGATTATCTGAAATAAAAAATGGAGAATTAGTTATACGATATGATAATGACAATACAAATGGAGCACTAGAAACTACAGGGAGCTCAAATAATAGAATAAAAATTTCTGATTTGAAGTTTGATGATAATGGAAATTTATGGGGATTAAACTCAGAAGTTAATCATCCTTTATTTGTAAAAACAAAAGATAATGAATGGTTTTCATTCGGCATGAACCAGGATAGACTTGGGCTTTTTTTTGACGACCTAATTATTGATCAATATAATCAGAAATGGGGAATACTAGGAAGGGGAGGATTATTTGTTTACAATGATAATAGTACAATTTCAGATGCTAATGATGATCAATATAAGATACTAAAAAATTCAGTTGGACAAGGAAATCTTCCTTCAATGGGAGTATATTCTATAGCTGAAGATTTAGACGGAGAGATATGGGTAGGAACCGATAAAGGCATTGGAATTTTCTACAACCCTTCAGCAATTTTTTCAGGAAACAATTTTGATGCCCAACAAGTACTTATTCAAGAAGGAGATTACGGTCAATATTTATTAAGTGAAGAAAAAATAAAATGCATCACAATAGATGGTGCAAATAGAAAATGGATTGGAACTGAAAAAACTGGTGTTTTCTTAATTTCAGAAGATGGAATGGAGGAAATACAACACTTTACAGCTGAAAATAGCCCATTATTTTCAAATAATATTTATGATATAACGATTAACCCTGAAAATGGGGAGGTATTTATTGGTACGGAAAAAGGACTAATATCATATCGTTCTGATGCAACTACAGGAGTAAAAACACAAGAAGAAACTCATGTATTTCCAAACCCTGTAAGAGAAACATATAATGGGCCTATTGCTATAAATGGACTAATTACCAATGCAAATATTAAAATCACTGATATTGATGGTAATTTAGTTTTTGAAGATTTTGCAAAAGGAGGGCAAGCAATTTGGAATGGTAAAAACAAGAATGGAGAAAGAGCTTCCACAGGAGTATATTTAGTTTTCAGTACTGATATTAATGGATTAGAGAAGATGGTTAGTAAAATTCTTTTTGTTAAATAATGAAATACAAAAGTAGGGCTATTGCATTAAGCTATCTAAAACAAGGGGAAAGCTCTATTATCTCAAAAATATTTACTGAAGAAAAAGGATTACAAAGCTTCATCATAAAAGGGGTAAGGTCAAAAAAATCAAAAAAAAACCTAGGTCTTTTCCAAGCATTACAGCTAGTAAATATAAATGCAAGTTACATACCAAAAAAAAATCTTCAGTACATAATTGAAATATCCTTAGAGCAGAATAAAATTCATAGTGGAATTGATATGACAAGAAAATTTCTTGCTATTTTTGTTGCTGAAGTTCTTTCAAAAGTTCTCATGGAAAGAGAAGATAATAAATTGCTTTTTAAATTTATTTGGGAAATAAAAAAAAGCTTAGATGATTCAAAAAAAATTGACATTAACTTTCCTTTAATTTTCTTAATTCGGCTATCTGAATTTCTAGGATTTTCACCATCAAAAGAAGAGAGTAGTGGTCACTATTTTAATATGGAAACAGGAGAATTTACAAATAATCAATCCGAACTCAATCATTATCTAGAAAAAGAGGATTCAATGTACTTAAAATCTTTACTTGAAAATGAGAAGATTTTAATTCCCTATCAAAATAGAAATCATATTTTATTATCTCTTATTCAATACTACAAACTTCAACACCATGAACTTAAAAATATGACTTCTCACTTAATTATTGAATCTCTAAGAAAATGAGGTACTTAACCATTTTATTTATCTTTTTTGGACATAAACTTAACGCCCAAGAAATTATCCTTTTAGATGCCCTTACCGAACTCCCAATTGAAGGGGTTAGTGTTAGTAGTAAAACTAAAGACTTAGGCGTAATAAGCAATAATATGGGAATTACTAACTTAAGTGTTTTTAGTTCCAAAGAAACTTTAATCATTCAACATATAGCTTATCAAAAAATTGAACAAATAAAAAGCTCAATACAGCAAAAAACAATTTTCTTAGTTTTAAAAACACATTCGCTAGAAAATGTAGAAATAACCGAATCAAAAGAAAGTTTAAAATCAACATTGAAACACCTTAAAATAACTCCCACTATAATGTTAAAATCACAAAGCGCACAAACAAGTGATCTATTAGAAAAAACCATGGGAGTAAGTATTCAAAATAGTCAGAACGGGGGGGGGAGCCCAAACCTTAGAGGAATGGAGGCAAATAGACTGCTTATTGTTGTTGATGGAATACCTTTAAACAACACTATTTTCAGAAGTGGACACCTCCAAAGTACAGCTACAATTAATCCTATTTTTCTTAAAGATGCTGAAGTATTGTTTGGCCCCGCATCAGTGGCTTACGGAAATGGAGCTATGGGTGGAGCTATTCTTTTCAGCACCAAGCGACCAGAAAATAAAAACAGTACGCAATTCACCCAACAATATGAGAGTAGTTCAGATGCTGTTTTTACTTCAATAATCTCAAATTATAAAACAAATAATAGTGCTAACATTAGTGGGTTTTCGCTTAAATCATATGGTAATTTAAAAATGGGAAGCAATAGAAAACATGGATTTAAAAATTGGGGGAAGGAAGCAATAATTACAGAAAATAATATCCAAAAAGGAACAGCTTATCAGCAAGCTGATTTTTTTCATAAAACTTTATTTAAACTAAGTAATACCAACTTCCTACTCTTTAACTCTCAATTTTCCACATCATCAAATATTAACCGATTTGACAAGTTAAATGATATTAAAGATGGAGAACAAAAATATAAAAACTGGTACTATGGGCCTCAAAAAAGATTCTTCCAAAGTGCTAGATTAAAAAATTATTTTCAAAATTTTGCTTCTGACGAATCCGTATTTACTGTAGCATATCAGAATATTAAAGAATCTAGACACAAACAAAAAAATGGAGATGAGTTACTAAATAATAGAACTGAAACTTTACATATTTTAGATTTTAAATCTGATTTTTTAAAACAGTTTAATCGCTTTAAATTGAATTATGGTTTTGATTCTAGATTCCAAAAATTAAACTCGACAGCAAACTTATCAGATAAAAACACTCATTTTTATAATACTACTCGCTATCCTGACGGAGGAGCCAATGTTATAAACAATGCTATATATTCGCAAATTAATCTTGATTGCACAAAGAATTTATTGCTATTAGTCGGAAGCAGATATAGCATCAATTCTTTATCTGCAACATTTCAAGACACTACAGTTATCCATTTGCCTTTTAATGAAATTCGAGTACATAATAAGTCACTATCTAATTCTCTGCAACTTGTTTATAAATACAATCCTAGTTTAAGGATTAATGGAGCAGTATCAAATGGTTTTCGAAACCCAAATACAGATGATATTGGAAAAGTTTTCTCAAAAAATGATTTGTCAGTAATAGTCCCTAACAACAACTTATCCCCTGAAAAATCATTAAATATTGAAACAGGTATTCACCTTAAAATAAAGAATATAATTACCGTGCAATTACAGATATTCCAAACACAAATTACTGATGCAATTGAAAGGCGTGAAGCGACTTTAAATGAACTTGACTCCATGAATTATGACGGAGAGATGATGAAAATAATGATGAATACAAATATTGGTCGTGCAACAATAAAAGGGTTAAATTTTGCATATCAACTAAAGATTAATAAACAATTTTCACATAATACTATCATCAATGCATTACATGGTGAAACGGTAGATGGACTTCCACTAGCTCACATTCCACCAACTAGCATTACTAGCACTTTAAATTATGAGTATAATAATCAAGCTATCTCCTTAAGTACGCACTATAATGCTCTAAAAAAAGCCATAGATTATGATTTAGGTGGTGTTGACAATTTAGAAGAAGCTACACAAATTGGAAATCCTTCATGGTATACTCTCAGCTTAAAGTATAGTAATAGTCTGGACAAGAACTTAACCTTTATTGCTGGTATTCAAAATATTATGGATATTCATTACAAAACTTTTGGGTCGGGAATTAGTGCTAGTGGAAGAAATTTTACGCTATCTTTACGTGCTAATTTTTAAAGCTCTATCTACAATACACTGAACACATAAGACCAGGTTTATATCGCCTTATCAAAAGGAAAACTAAGTGTATCTTTGGTCTCTAAAATTTATTACATGAATAAGCTAGCACTACTTATATTTACATTGTTTATTTCCACTTCATTAACAGCTCAAATTTGGGAAGATGAATTACTAAAAACAAATCCAAACCCTACGGTTGAGGAAAAAAGCCAAGCTTTTGAAGAGTATCGCGCTACACACCCTTATACCAAAGGAAACGGCTACAAACCTTATGCTAGAGAAATAGACTTTAGTTTAGAGCGTAACTTTATAGATTCTGAATTCAAAGCAGATGCCCTATTTATTGAATGGAAAAAAATACAAGAAAAATATTCTCATTCCAAAACAAGTACTCAATCAAATTGGATAGCTAAAGGACCTACAAATACACCAATCATTCTATCAAACGGGAAAAAAAGAGGAAATGGTAGAGTGAATTGTATAGCTTTTGACCCTAATGACCCTGACATAATATGGATAGGATCTCCTGCTGGAGGTTTATGGAAATCTATTGATGGAGGGAGTAATTGGACAACTAATACTGATAATTTACCAGTGATAGGGGTTTCTTATATTGCAATTGACCCTATAAACTCACAAAACATGTTAATTGTAACAGGAGATGCTCATGCATCTGACACTTATAGTATTGGTATATTAAAATCAACTGATGGAGGAAACTCTTGGATAACAACAAGTTTAAGTTATAATATTAGTCAAGAAAAAACAATAAACAAAGTGATTATTAACCCAAACTATCCTGATAGCGCTTATGCAGTTACTAATAGTAATATTATGACAAGTATTGATGGTGGTAATAATTGGACAATTACAGGCCCTATAGGTAGGTGGAGAGATATAGAGTTTAAGCCTGGTACGCCATCAACTCTCTATGCTGCAAAACAATCAAGTGGAGGTTCAAATATTTATCGTTCAACTGATGGAGGTGCAAATTGGAGCACTATTAATAACGGAATGACCGGGAGCAGGTACCGTCCTTTAATTGCTGTTACTCCTGATAATCCAAATGTTATTTACGCACTCTTTTCTGCCTCTGATTATGGATTTCATGGACTTTACAAATCTTCAGATGCTGGAGATAGTTGGATCTTACAATCAAATAGCCCTAATATCTTAGGAAGAGAAACTGATGGAAGTGGAACTGGGGGTCAATCATGGTATGATTTAAGTTTAGCAGTTTCTACAGCTGATGAAAATCTAGTTTATGTTGGTGGGATTAATTTATGGAAAACAACTAATGGAGGGAATAATTGGACAATAAATGCAAGTAGTGGAAATGGAAACTACTCTTACATGCATGTTGACCAGCATGCTGCAGAATTCAATCCACTTAACCATATTGCTTATGCAGGTAATGATGGTGGTTTTTATAAATATATGGACAACCTTAATAAATGGGTAGATATTTCTGATGGGTTAGAAATTTCACAATTTTATCGCTTAGGATTATCTAAATCCAACCCTGATAGATTAGTTGCTGGTGCTCAGGATAATGGAACAGAAATGCTAACCAATGGTACCTGGGATGCAATTATGGGAGGAGATGGAATGGAATGTGCTATTGATCATTATGACCAAGATATTATCTATGCAGAATTCCAGTATGGTGGCTTAAGAAAGTCTTACAATGGAGGGAATAATTGGAGTAACATAAAACCTGTGAGTTATGATGGAGGATGGGTAACTCCATACAAAATGCACCCTATAAATAATAACCTAATAGTTGCTGGCTATAATGAAGTTTATCGTTCAGAAACTGCAGGGGCAATATGGGATTCTATTTCTTATAATGTGAGTGGGGGACAAGCAATAAAAACAATAGCACTTGCAGAATCTAATGAAGACTACATTTATGCAGCAACATATACTAAAATGAAAGTAACGAAAAATGCTGGCACTACTTGGACTAATATAAAATCAGGAATTCCTAACTATAACATAACAGATGTAACTGTTTCAAACAATAACCCTGATAGAGTATGGGTTACATTATCAGGATATGTTAGTGGACATAAAGTTTATGAGTCAAATGATGGAGGATCAACTTGGATAAATATAACAGCAAATGGATTACCAAATCTTCCTGCGAACTGTATTGTCTATCAAGGAGGAGCAAATGACGATTTATATGTTGGAACAGATATTGGAGTGTATTACAAAGACAATACTATGACAGATTGGATACCATTTATGACAGGCCTACCAAATGTAATAATAAAAGAATTGGAGATTCATTATGATGAAGGAACAATAAGTGCAGCTACTTACGGAAGAGGCATTTGGGAAAGTCCTTTAAACACATTATCTACAAATATTGATGAGAAGAAAATTTCTTCTTTTCAAATTCATCCTAACCCTGCAACACAAGAGATAACACTTAATGTTGGCTCTCAAATAAAAGAAAATCTAATCGCTAAAATTTATTCCATTACTGGCCAGACTATTATTATTAAAAATATTAATAACAACCGTATAACAATCAATACTTCTAATTTTTCAAAAGGATGTTATATTGTAGAACTTAGTAATGGTAGTAGTTTCACTAGAAGAGAAAAGCTAATTATAAAATAGCTTCCAAGATCTTTAAGTGTTTTCGTTTTCTGCAATTAGGATCAAAAACAAGACCAACTGATACTATTATTTTATCACCTACAAAATAAGTTTTAGCTAGGAAAGGACCGCCCATAAATCCTTTTTCTAATTTCCAAATCCCCTTATAAATATTATTATTGTAATAAGGAGGGAATTCAGATTCAATTTTTACATATTGCTCCTGTTTAGCTCCTTTCAAATATTGAGCAAGAATACTATCTGTTTTTTGCAATACTTCTTGTTGAAGATTAGCACTCTTTGGGATAAAAGAAAAAACTAAAAGTTGCTTAATCACCTCTTCTTTATCAGGATTATAAGTTGCCCAAAAAAGAGTAGATGTATCCTTTAATATTTTATATTCTGACGGAATTAATACCTCAACATTAAAATTATTTTTAATGTTTTCCTGAGCTGTTTGATTAGATAATTTAGAAATCTCCTTCCTTAAACTTTTTAATTCTCTCCAGTCAAAAATTGCTTTAATTTTATTTAAATCCTTTTTAAAATTATCTTCCTTATTGTTTTCATAATTCAACTGTACAACTAACTGTTCTTTAGCCCATTTATCCTGTTGATTGCTATTCGGTAAATTTTTACCAATAATAAAAATATTTTTATGCGTTTTTAGTATCGATTTAAACTCAATATGATTTACTTGAACAACTCTAAAAGAAGACTCATTCTGCACTAACCCTAGCAAGGGTGCTGCAAAAGTTTTGCCTACAATCTCTTTAATACTCTCATCCCATAATATGTCATCTACAACAAAGATAACTTCTGATAAAGCCCCTGTTGAGCTAGGTAATGTTTTAACTCCATCTGAACAAGAACTTGCAAGTACTATTAATAGGAATAATAATTTTTTCATTATGAAATTGGGATTAAAATTTTAGTTCCTGGCTTAAGATTATCAGTCTCTAAGTTATTTAATGCTTTTATTTTCCAAACACTTAATCCCTCATGTTTTTGAGCAATTTCCCAAAGCGTATCTCCTTTTTGAACAATGTATTCATTTTTACTGGCAGTTACTTTTTTAGTTGATTTATCTTCTCCTTTCTTTACATAAATCACCAATTTATCACCTATATCTAATTTAGAAGATTTTAGATTATTCCACTCTTTAATCTCAAATACATGCACTTTATGTTCTTTTGCAATTCTCCCCAAATAATCTCCTTTATGCACCCTATAAATTATGCGCTCTTCACCAATCAAAATTTCTTTTTTATCTACTGACTCAACAAAAGCATAATTACTAGCTTCATTAAGCTTAAAATCATTTACTGTATTAGCAGGAAATACCAAAACTGCTCCTTGAGGATAAACCTCTTTTTTATAGGAAGGGTTTAAATAATTTATCGTCTCTGAATTAACACATAGTAATTCACTTAACACTTTTAAATCCACTTGTTTTTTAAGAGTAATTGTGTCTGTTTGGCCTAAATTAATTTTTGGTTCTTGAGTATAAATTCCGTGTTCATTAGCATAATTCATAGCATAATTTACTGCAATAAATGTTGGGACATAATTTCTTGTTTCTTTCCTTAAATGAGGATGTAATTCCCAAAAATTAGAAGTACCAACACTAGCTATTTTTCTTTGCAAATATCCAGGACCACCATTATAAGCTGCCAATACTAAATTCCAATCTCCAAAAGTATCATATAGCTTTACAAAATATTCACAAGCAGCTATAGTTGCCTTTAAAGGGTCTTGTCTTTCATCCATATAGGAAGTAACCTCTAATCCATATTGTTTTCCTGTGAGGTACATAAATTGCCATAAACCACTTGCTCCAGATCTAGAACGAGCCTTAGGATTAAGGGCTGATTCCACAATAGATAAATACTTAAATTCTAAGGGTAAATTATATTTATCCAAGTGCTGCTCAAATAAAGGGAAGTAATAAGGGGCTAATCCTTGCATTCTTGAAATAAGTGCTTTATTTCTTCCTAAATAACTATCAATAAAGGGTTGTACTTTATCATTATACACCAAATCCATTGGTGTATTTTTATCCAATTGTTGCAATCTCCATGCAACTATATTCTCTTCTTTCAGCAGTGATAATTCCTCTTTATCAGCTGAAACTTCATTTTCAATAAAAGCTTCATCAAAAATACTATCAGTAGTAACAACAGTATTTATAGGTTGGGAAGTGATAAAGCTATCCCCATTAGCAAAGATCAAAAAAGGGCTAAGTACAATTAAAAAAATTATTTTTCTCATAACTACAAAGTTGAGAATAATATAAAACAATATACCTAGTCCACAAATACAATTATCAACTCATAAATGTTTATATAATTATAGTAGAAAACATTTTTTCCCATTTTTCGTTTCCACTAAATATTAAAAAGTATCTTTGCCACCACATTATGAGCAAACAAGAACAAATAATACAAGGAGCTTTAAGTCTTTTTATGCGAATGGGGGTAAAAGGAATAAATATGGATTATGTTGCTACTCATCTTGGAATTTCAAAAAAAACACTCTACCAGCATGTTGATAATAAAGCCGATTTGGTAGAACAAAGCTTTGCTTCTCATCAATGTAAAGTTAAAAGCATGATAGAGTCTATATGTGCTATACATGAAAATGCTATTGATGAGTTGTTTGAAATTGACTCTGGAATTTGTAGGATGTTAAAAGACAGGAATCCTTACTTAATACAAAACTTAAAAACATATTACCCAAAAGTATGGAATCTTTTAGATGATTTAAAGAAAAAATACCTTTTTAAAACTGTAAAAAATAACTTAGATACTGGGATTAAACAAGGCTTATATCGTAAAGAAATTAATACTGATATTATTACAAAATTAATGATGACCAGAATTGATGCTCTAGTTGATAATGATATTTTTCCATTAACTGAATATGATTTTAAAGAACTTCTTAAAGAAAATCGTATTTATCATATTAGAGGGATTGCCTCAGAAAAAGGAATAAACTACCTAGAAAAAAAATTAAAAAAATGAATAAAGTAATTTTAGTTGTATTAGTATTTTTAGGAACTACTGCAATTGCACAGCACCAATACTCTGTTAGTGAAGCACAAGAATATGGTAGTAAAAATAATACAGAAATAAGAAATGCTCTACTTGATGTGAAATATGCAAAAAAGCAAATAAAAGAAACTCGAGCAATAGGGCTTCCTCATTTAAATGCTGAATTGCAATGGCAAAAATTTATTGATATTCCAACTTCAATAGTCCCTGCTAATGCTTTTAATCCAAATGCCCCAGCAAATGAAATTATGGAAATGAAAATGGGAATGGAGCAAAATGTAACTGCTGCAATTACAGCTTCACAACTTATATTTGACGGAAGTTATATTATTGGTCTTAAAGCCGCAACAACATTTAAAAAAATGGCAGAGCACAAAATGAATTTAACTAATCAACAAATAAAGGATAGTATTGCTATTGCTTACTATAATGTGCTCATCATTAATGAAAATAAAAAATTCTTAAAAAGCATAGTAGAGGTGCACCAACAAATACTAAAAGAATTACAGGCTACACACAAACAGGGGTTTATTGAGGATATAGAAGTGGACAGAATGGCAATTATTGTTTCTACTATGAAAATACAAGCTGAGGAGGTGAAAAGGTTTTCCGAAATTAGTTATATGATGTTAAAAATGATGTTAAGCATTCCGTTTGATGAGGAGTTAATACTTACTGATAGTTTAGATAATTTGTTAGCAAAAGGAACAGATTTGCAACTTCAAGAAGCTACAATAGAAAATAGATTTGAATATAAAATGAGTGAAGCACAAACTACACTTATGAAACTAG
Source organism: Flavobacteriales bacterium (assembly GCA_018664745.1). Taxonomy (GTDB): domain Bacteria; phylum Bacteroidota; class Bacteroidia; order Flavobacteriales; family BACL11; genus UWMA-0277. The sequence continues at coordinate 22,578 of JABJNS010000065.1, forward strand.
ATTTAATTCGATATAAAACTGCTTGGATACCAAGTATAGCAGCATTTGGAGCCTATAGCGAAAACGCTATGAGAAATGAATTTAATTTTACAAATGATGGTAGCTGGTACCCTACAAAAATGATAGGAATAAAAGCTAGTATGCCTATATTCAATGGATTTTCAGGAAGTGCTTTAACTCAAAAAGCAAAAATAAAACACCTACAGTCTTTAAATGACTTGGAGCATACTAGACAAGCACTTGTTCTAGACTACAAATCTTCTGAAAGTGCCTACTTAACAGCTCTAAGCAGCAAAAAAAATCAAGAAAATAATCTAAGGCTTTATAAAAAAATATACCTAAAAACTTTAGCTAAATATAAAGAGGGATTGGTAGGAAGCTCAGAAGTAGCAACAGGAGGTGCTGACTACCTACAAGCACAAACAGATTATTCAAAATCAATTCAGCAATTACTTATTACTAAAATGAAATATAACCGAACTTTAGGATTAAATTAAAATGAACTCAAAATCATATACCATTAAACTAACTACTATGAATAAAATAATTCCAATACTATCATTAGCTATTTTTCTTTTCTCATGTAGTGAACAAAAATTAACATTATCTGATAAAAAAGATAGCCTTAAAGTACTTAAAGAACAATTAAGTGAAACTAAAACGCAAATAAGCATCCTTGAGAAAGAAATTGCAACTTTAGATACTACAATGATAAATGGGGCTATTGTAAAAACAACAGCCATAACTGCCAGTACTTTCAAGCATTATATTGAACAATTAGGAACTGTAAGTTCTAAGCAAAATGTAACTGTAAGCCCTACTTTAGGAGGTGTAGTTCAAAAAATAATTGTTGATGAAGGAGAGTGGGTGAACAAGGGAGAAGATATTATAGAGCTTGATGCAGAAATAATCTTAAAGCAAGTTGAAGAGATGGAAGCATCATTTAAATTAGCAGAAACTACTTACAAAAGACAAAAAAAACTTTGGGAGCAGAAAATTGGATCAGAAATGCAATTTCTTCAAATAAAAAACCAATATGAATCACTACAAAAAAAATTAGAATCAGCTAAGGCACAGCTGGGAAACATGAAGATATCTGCTCCTATAAGTGGGAATGTTGATGTTATAAACCTAAATGTTGGTGAATTTGCAGCACCAGGAATACCTATCCTACAAATTGTTAATGCAAAGGAGGTGCAAATTCAAGCTGATGTTCCTGAAAAATATGCAAATATCTTGCATAAAGGTGGATATGTTTCAATTAACTTTAGCACAATAGGAATAGAGAAAGAAGCTAAAATTACTTTTGTTAGTCAGATAATTAATCCTCAAAATAGAACTTTTAAAATCAAAATAGACCTTGACAATAAAAATGGAGAGATAAAACCAAATGCAATTGCTTCTTTACAAATACAAGATAAATATATAAAAGATGCTATAGTTATTCCAACAGAAGTTATCAAGAAAGACATGAGAGGAGATTTTATATTTATTGCTGAAAAAAATCATGCAAAAAAGGTTTATATCACTTTAGGAAAATCTTATAAAGATAAAACTCATATTACTTCAGGGTTAAATATTAATGATTTACTGATTACAACAGGATACACAAAAATAGGTAATGAGAGTCCTATTAAAATAATACAATAAGCAATATGAGTAATAATATCAGAAATTTTAAACTTACTAACCTATCGCTTAAGAATAAAACAACTATATTTATTTTAACAATCCTGTTGGCCTACTTTGGAATGTTTACTTATAAAACCATGCCAAAGGCACTTTTCCCAGATATAGTTATGCCAACTATAATGGTACAAACAATATATCCTGGAAATTCACCGGCAGATATTGAGAACTTAATTACCCGTCCTATAGAAAAAGAAATTAAGTCTATAAAAGGAATTAAGAATCTAAAATCAACTTCTATACAAGATAACTCATCTATTATTGTTGAATTTAATACTGATGTTGAAGTAAAAAGTGCGCTACAAGATGTAAAAGATGCAGTAGATAAATCAAAAGGAAACTTACCTTCTGATTTAGATATTGATCCTATTGTAATGGATATTGATTTTTCTGAATTCCCAATTTTAAATATTAATTTATCAGGAGACTTTAGCCTTGATGAACTTAAGAAACATGCAGAGTATTTACAAGATAAAATTGAGGCTGTAAGCGAAATTTCAAAAGTAGAAATTACAGGGCTACTTGATAAGGAAATTACTATTAAGGCTGACCTTCATAGTATGGAAAGTAAAGAAATTAGCTTTACAGATATTGAAAATGCAATAGGGTTTGAAAATGTTTCTATTGCAGGAGGCAATCTTCTTATCGGCAACATGAAGCGTATGGTAAGAACTGATGCTGAATTTAAGAATGTTAAAGAGATTGGTAATATTATTGTAAAGCATGAGAAAGGAAATATTGTTTACTTAAAAGATATTGCTGAGGTAGTTAATGGCTATGAAGAAAGAGAATCATATGCTAGGCTAGATAAAGAGCCTGTGGTTTCTTTAAATATTGTAAAAAAAGGAGGGGAAAATCTATTAGAAGCTACTGATAAAATATTTGCATTGTTAGATCAAGCAAAAGCATCAAAAGCACTACCTAAAGACTTATCTATTTCCATTACCAATGATCAATCAGAACAAACTAGGAAGCAGTTAAGCAATCTTGAAAACAGTATTATATTTGGTGTAATATTAGTTATCCTAGTGTTGTTATTTTTCTTAGGATTAAGAAATTCATTATTTGTTGGTTTAGCTATACCAATGTCAATGTTTATTAGTTTTGTAGTCTTAGGAGGAATGGGTACAACTATGAATATGGTAGTGCTATTTGCACTTATTTTAGCTTTAGGAATGCTTGTAGATAATGCTATTGTTGTAATTGAAAATATTCACCGATTATTTCATGAAGAAGGTTTAAGTAAACTAGAAGCTGCAAAACAAGGTGTAGGTGAAATTGCAATTCCAATTATCTCATCAACAGCAACAACATTAGCGGCATTTTTCCCATTACTTTTTTGGAAAGATATGATGGGAGAATTTATGGGCTATATTCCTATGACTTTAATTATTGTTTTAGGATCATCATTATTTATTGCTCTTGTAATAAACCCTGTTTTTGCTGCATCATTTATGAAGAAAGATGAGAAAGAAGAGGTGAATAAAAAGAAGTTGAAAAAAACTGTGTATTACTTATTGGCTGCTGGATTAGTATTGCATTTAATTTCTTACAAGGTGCTAGGATCATTAGCATTTGTTTTTGCTTTTCTACATACAATAAATACACTTTATCTTACTCCAATTTCATATTGGTTCCAAGACATATACTTAGTGCGTTTAGAGAAAAAATATGAAAAACTACTAAACTGGGCATTGCATGGGAAAAATCCAATAAAACTATTATTCGGTACGGGAGGATTACTTATTTTTAGTATTGTATTTTTTGCAATGATGTCTCCTAATGTTGAGTTTTTCCCTGTAAATGAACCTAAATACATTAACGTTTTTGTTGAAATGCCAAATGGAACTGATGTTGCTGTTACTGATTCAGTAGCACAGACTGTAGAACAAAAAGTAATAGCTACTTTAGAACCCTACAAACATGCTGTTTCATCAGTGCTTACTAATGTAGGGGCAGGAACCTCTGATCCTAATGATATGAGTGGTGGTGGTAGTGGAATTACACCTAATAAAGCAAGAATCACCATAAACTTTGAAGAGTTTGAAAATAGAGGAGGGGTTAGCACAGGTGAGGTGATGAAGTTGGTAACTGCTGACTTGAAAGGAATTGCTGGAGTAGATATATCTGTAGATAAAAATAGAGAAGGACCTCCTATGGGTAAACCAATTAATATTGAAGTTATTGGTGAAGATTTAAATACATTATTAACTCTTGGAGATGCTATCCAAAATCAAATTAATAATGAAAATATTGCTGGAATAGAAGGATTAAAAGTAGATTTAGAAATGAATAATCCTGAGCTATTGATAAACATTGATAGAGATATGGCAAGGCGATTAGGTATTTCTACTTCACAAATTGCAAGTACTATCAGAACTTCATTATTTGGTAAAGAGATTTCTAAGTTTAAAGATGGAGAGGATGAGCACCCAATTATTTTAAGGCTAGATGATAAGTACAGATATAGTGTGCCATCATTAATGAGCCAAAAAATTACTTTCCGTTCACAATCAAGTGGGCAGGTAAAACAAATTCCAATCTCATCTGTAGCAGATTACACCTATAACAATACATATGGGTCTGTAAAAAGAAAAGATTTAAAAAGACAACTTACTATCTATTCTAATGTTTTAGAGGGGTATAATGAGTCTTCAATAAATGCTCAGATTAAAGTATTACTTTCTGACTTTCCTATACCTGAAAACTATGATTTAAAGTTTACAGGAAAACAAGAAGAGCAAGCCGAAACACAAGAATTTTTATCTAATGCCTTATTAATTGCAATAGCATTAATCTCTCTTATCTTAGTATCACAATTTAACTCTGCTATTAAACCATTCATTATTATTATTACGGTAGTATTTAGTACTATTGGGGTTTTCTTAGGGCTTGCTATATTTAATATGGACTTTGTAATTATTATGACAGGTATTGGTATTGTATCACTTGCTGGTATAGTTGTAAATAATGCAATTGTACTTATTGATTATATTGATTTAATAAAAGAACGAAAAAGAGAAATTCTTAAACTTGAAATTGATTCTGTATTAGAAAATAAAGTTGCAATTGATTGTATAAAAGAAGGAGGAAAAAAACGTTTGCGACCAGTATTACTTACGGCAATAACTACTGTTTTAGGTCTATTACCTTTAGCTACTGGTATGAATATTAATTTCTATACTCTTTTAACAGAATTTAATCCTCAAATTTATTTTGGGGGCGATAATGCTACATTCTGGGGGCCTATGGCTTGGACTGTAATCTTTGGTCTTACTTTTGCTACTTTCTTAACACTAGTATTAGTTCCTGTAATGTACCTTTTAGCTGACAAACTGAAAAAGAAGATATTGACATAAAGTTGGTAATATATATTTACCGTATATTTGCAGGCAATAAAGTAAATGAGCAAAACCACTAAATATCCACAAGGTCCCTTACTAAGTAAGATTAATAGTCCTGATGATTTACGAAAACTGAATAAAAATCAGTTAGAACAAATCAGTACAGAACTAAGGCAATATATTGTTGATATTGTATCAGAAAAAGGAGGACATTTTGGTGCTAGTTTAGGTGTTGTTGAGCTCACAGTTGCATTACATTATGTATTCAATACGCCAATTGATCAGTTAGTTTGGGATGTAGGACATCAAGCTTACGGACATAAGATATTGACGGGTCGAAAAGAACAATTTCCTACAAACAGGATATATAAAGGCTTAAGTGGATTCCCTAAAAGAAGCGAAAGTGTGTATGATACTTTTGGAGTAGGACATTCATCTACTTCAATTTCTGCAGCACTTGGTATGGCTATGGCTTCTAAAAGTAATGGCGATAATAAAAAGCAACATATTGCTGTAATTGGTGATGGATCCATGACTGCAGGTATGGCTTTTGAAGCTTTAAACCATGCTGGAGCAGAAAATTCAAACTTATTAGTTATTTTGAATGACAACTGCATGTCAATTGACCCAGCAGTTGGAGCTTTAAAAGAATATTTAACTGATATTTCTACTTCAAAAACTTATAATAAAGCCAAAAATAAAATTTGGAAAATACTTGGTAAAATATCTAAGTTTGGACCAAATGCACAGGCAGTTGCTAAAAAGGTTGAAGGAGCAGTTAAATCAACTTTACTAGGAGAAAGTAATTATTTTGAATCGTTAAACTTTAGATATTTTGGACCAATTGATGGGCATGAAACTAAGCATTTGGTGAATGTATTGAATGACTTAAAAGATATTCCAGGGCCTAAAATATTGCATTGCCTTACCTTAAAAGGAAAAGGCTACAGTCCTGCCGAACAAGGCGACACTACAAAATGGCATGCTCCTGGACTTTTCAATAAAGATACTGGAGATTTTATAGTTGGAAAAAAGAAAAAATCACCTCCAAAATATCAAGATGTATTTGGAGAGACAATTATAGAATTAGCAAAGAAAAATGAGCAAATTGTAGGGGTAACTCCTGCAATGCTTACAGGTTCTTCTTTAAATAAAATGATGGCAGAAATGCCTGAAAGAACTTATGATGTTGGAATTGCAGAACAACATGCAGTTACATTTTCAGCAGGACTTGCCACACAAGGAAAAGTTCCTTTCTGCAACATCTATTCCTCTTTTATGCAAAGAGCATATGATCAAGTAATTCATGATGTTGCTCTGCAAAACTTAAATGTTGTTTTTTGCCTAGATAGAGGTGGTTTAGTTGGTGCTGATGGCGCTACACACCATGGTGCATATGACATTGCATTTTTTAGATGTATTCCAAACATGATTGTTTCTGCACCTATGAATGAACAGGAGTTAAGAAATTTAATGTACACTGCCCAATTACCTAACCAAGGACCGTTCTCCATCCGATACCCAAGAGGAAAAGGAGTTATGATAGATTGGAAAACTCCATTACAAGAAATTGAAATAGGGAAAGGAAGAATGATTAAAGAGGGAGGGGAGATTGCTATTTTATCTTTTGGACATCCTGGTAATTTTGTAGTAAAAGCACAAGAACAATTTGAAAAAGAAGGCTTAAATATTGCGCATTATGACTTGCGATTTGCGAAACCTTTAGATGAAAAGCTTTTACATTCTATCTTCCAGAAGTTTAATAAGATTATTACAATTGAAGACGGATGTTTACAAGGTGGTTTTGGAAGTTCCATTTTAGAGTTTATGGCAAATAATGATTATCAAGCGAGTGTAAAAATGCTTGGCATTCCTGATGCATTTATTCACCATGGCACACAAGAAGAGTTATATAATGATTGTAATTATGATACAGAAGCAATTATCAAATATGTACACCAAATCTTAGAAAAAAGTCTTGTTTCTCAAGTCGGATAGAAAAAATAGGGCAAAATATTTTTTTTCTATTTGCAAAACCAACCATCAACTAATCCCTATCTTTGCCTCAATCGGTAAGAAAAACAAACGCAAGTATGAAAATTAAAGAAATTCTTCTTTCAGAAGGAAAAGAACAAGAAATTAGTATCAAAGGTTGGGTGAGAACTAGGAGAGGGAGCAAGCATGTTTCTTTTATTGCTTTGAATGATGGGTCAACAATAAATAACATTCAAGTTGTTGCTGAGGCTACTGATTTTGATGAAGAATTAATCAAACAAGTTACTACAGGATCTTGCATTAGTGTAAAGGGTAAATTAGTAGCTTCCAAAGGAAGTGGACAAGCAGTAGAAATTCTTGCCAACTCAATTGAAGTTTTAGGGGGGGCTGATACAGATGAGTATCCACTACAACCGAAAAAACATAGCTTAGAATTTTTAAGAGAAAAGGCACATTTACGTTTCAGAACCAATACTTTTTCAGCAGTATTTAGGTTAAGACATGCCTTGACTTTTGCTGTACATAAATTCTTTAATGATAAAGGATTTTTCAACTTACACACACCAATTATCACAGGTGCTGATGCTGAAGGGGCAGGAGAAATATTTCAAGTAACGAACCTTGATTTGGAAAACTTACCAAAAACAGAAGAAGGAAAAATTGATTTTGCAGCAGACTTTTTTGGAAGCAGAACAAACCTTACCGTTTCAGGACAATTGGAAGCTGAGCTAGGTGCTTTAGCGCTTGGGCAGGTTTATACTTTCGGACCAACATTTAGAGCCGAAAACTCAAATACCTCTAGACATTTATCAGAATTTTGGATGATAGAACCTGAGGTTGCTTTTGCTGATTTGGAACAAAATATGGACTTAGCAGAAGAATTTTTAAAGTATTGCATCCAATATTGTATGGATCATAATACAGAAGATTTAAAATTCTTGGACAGTAGAATGGCTGATGAAGAAAGTAAATTAAAAAAGGAAGAACGCTCAGAAATGGGCCTATTAGAACGATTACAATTTGTTATTGAAAATAATTTTGAACGCTTAACTTATCGTGAAGCAATAGATGTTTTAAGAAATTCAAAACCTAATAAGAAAAAGAAATTCCAATACCCAATTACTGGTTTTGGAGACGATTTACAATCGGAACACGAGCGTTATTTAGTAGAAAAAAAATATAAGAAACCTGTTATTATTACGGATTATCCTAAAGGGATAAAAGCATTTTATATGCGTATGAATGAGGACAATGAAACCGTTAGAGCAATGGATATTCTATTCCCAACTATTGGAGAGATTGTAGGGGGATCACAAAGAGAGGAACGCTTGGATAAATTACAAGCAAGAATGGAAGAAATGGAGATTTGCAAAGATGAGTTATGGTGGTACTTGGAAACTAGAAAATACGGTACTTGTACCCATAGTGGATTTGGTTTAGGTTTTGAACGCTTAATCATGTTTGTTACAGGAATGAAAAATATTAGAGATGTAATTCCTTTCCCAAGAACACCACAAAATGCTGAATTTTAATAGATGAACAAACAAAGGTTACAGCAAAAGCAGTACCAAAACCTAAGCCCTCAACAGATACAATTCTTAGGGCTTTTGCAAATACCTATTGTCGCTTTAGAAAAACGGATTGAAGAAGAACTAGAAGATAATCCAGCACTAGAAGAAGATGAACAAGAAGAAGTAATCCTTTCCGAAAGAAGTTTCCAGCAACAAAATACAAATGACTTTCAATTTCAAATTGAAGATAAATCAGAAAGTTTAAGCGATTACTTAAATCAACAATTAATTGCAATTGATATAGATTCAAATCAGCAATTTTTAGTTAACTACCTAATCAATAGCCTTGATAATAACGGTTTTTTACATAGAGATTTACACGCTATAACTAGTGATTTACTCGTTAATAATAACCTTGATATTAGTGAGCTTGAATTAAGTAATGCTCTGATAATTTTACAACAATTAGAACCTTTTGGAGTTGGAGCTCAAAATCTACAAGAATGCTTGTTGATACAGCTAAAAACTTTGCACCCTGAAAAACACCTTGAACAAAAGATTATTAGGGATTATTATACACCTTTTAGCAATAAGAATTTTGAATACTTATCCAAACATCTTGAAGTTAATTTTGAAACGCTTAAAAAGGCTTATTCTACAATTGAATCCCTTAACCCAATACCAGGTAATGGATTTTCCAAAAGTGCAAATACCACAACTTATATTTATCCTGATTTTACGGTAACTATAGTGGATGGAAAGCTAGAAACAGTACTCAATAAAAGTAATGTAAAACCTATTAAGGTAAGCCAATATTATCAGAATATGCTTAAAGAAACTGAGGATAGTGCTACTAAAAAATTCTTAACTGAAAAAGTAGAAAAAGCAACTTGGTTTCAAAGCGCAATTAAAAAGAGAAATGAAACACTAAAAAATGTTTTCTCAGCTATTTTAACTATTCAAGAAAGGTATTTCTTATCAGGAAATGAAAAAGATTTAAAACCTATGAAACTAGCCGATATTGCTCAAGTAATTAATATGGATATTTCCACTATTTCAAGGGTAAGTAACTCAAAATATGTAGCTACTCATTTTGGTACTTTTAAGCTAAAAGAAATTTTTTCAGAGGCGTATAGAAAAGATAATGGAGAACTTATTTCTACAAAAGAAATAAAAAGTAAACTGCAAGAAATTATAGCATCAGAAGATAAGATAAACCCATTTACAGATGAACAATTAGCTGAATTGTTAGGGAAAGAAGAATATCATATCGCAAGAAGAACAGTGGCAAAATACCGAGAAAATTTAGGTCTACAAACCGCAAAACTAAGACGAGAATTGTAATGAAATTATCAAAATTTATCTCCATAGTTCTGCACCCTATTTTCATGCCGTTATTTGCATTCTACCTAACGCTAAAAAGCAATCCTGCATTAGGAATTATAATAAACCCATACCTGAATTATGTTTATGGAGTTGTTATTAGCTGCACTATCTTACTTCCTTTATTGACTATCTTTTTTTTAATAAAAAATGGAAAAGTAAACTCTCTTGAAATGAGCAATCATAAAGAACGGACATTACCTCTTTTCAGAACTGTTATTTGGATGTGCTTAGGACTTTATATCTTAAATAATATTTTGCTTTACACACCTATTTTAAAAGCTGAATTTATTGGGGCAATACTTATTATCCTACTTGCAGCTATCATCTCAAAATTTTGGAAAATAAGCCTACACTTACTTGGAATAGGAGGGGTGGTTGGTGTTTTTATAGCCCTTCAAATAATGTTTGGTGGTGTACTATACATGCTCCTTATCTTTATAGTCCTTTCAGGAATATTAGGAGTTGCGCGAATAGATCAAAAAGCACATAATCATGCTCAAATATATATAGGGTTTTTATTAGGAGTTTGTATTGAGCTAATAACAATTTTAGTGTACTAATTTTATATCTACAATCTCAATCCTACGCTCCAATACTGCCGCTAAACTATAAATTGATTTTAGCCTATCATTAGGGTCATCACTTACTTTTTTAGTAGCTTTACTTTCCCCAAAAGGCAATTCAATAATCTGGAAAAAATCATCTTTAATATATGCAGTAAATATTCCACCTTCATATTGTTCTGCATAATTTATAAAACTCTTAATTCTCCTTTTAGAAAGGTTAATATTATACTGTTTTTTGTGTAGCGGACTTGCATAACCTTTAATCAGTAATTGTATTGTTTTTCCTTCTTTTAAATCTGAAAGAATGTGCGAAAAGATAATGGATAGTTTATTAAAATTTCCCTGTAAGCTATCTTCAAAAAAAGAAGCTAAATTTGGGGTATAGTTATTGTAGTCATCTTCCATTTTAAAATAAGAAATATAAGAATCCTTATAGGTTTTATCTGTAGAGATACTCATTGTGCAGCAATCTGGCTCATCATTGTGGAAATACAACTTTAAAGGCAAGTATTTAGCAGAAAGTAATATATTTTCTAATTCTTCAATTTCAGGTTTTTCAAGCTCAAAAGAAAAGATATCATTACAACAAAATTCTTCAGTATTATATAATGCACCTTTACGGTTAGATGCTAAATAACCGTTTGTTTCATCATAAAAGTTAAGGTACATTTCATCTTGTTTGGAATTGAATTGCATAGCACTTATTGGTTTTTCCCACAGATTTAACTTTCCTTCAACTTTGTAAATATCAAATCCTCCTAAACCTCCTTTTTTATTGGATGAAAAATAAAGCAGGTTTTCCTTTTGGTTGAAAAAAGGAGTGATTTCATCTGCAGAAGTATTAACCATTTTTCCTGCATTAATGGGTAAACCAAAATTTCCTTGCTTATCAATTATACTCAGCCAGATATCCATACCTCCAAAACCTCCTTTCCTATCAGACACAAAATACATGATATTTTGTTGCTTGTGTTGGGTGAGGTGAGGTTGAGTATTGGATGAATTCACTTGGTTTATATTGCTATTTAAGTCTTCCGTTTTTTGTTTTTCATAATCTCTGAAAGCAATTTTACAATTCCCGTTTTCATCACAGATACTAAAGTAAAAAAATGGATTATTTTTTGGAAAATGAATATTAGCGGTGGAATAGGAATCTCCTAAATTAATATACTTTCCTTTTTTCCACTTCCCATCCTTAAATTGGCTTGAAAAAATGGCAGACTGATACTGCTCTTCTTCCAAAGTTGAGGAGGTATAGTAAGCAGTATTTTCATCAATTTGAACAAAATTAAGCTCGGAACCATAACCATTAACATTTTCAGAAATATGTTCAAATTTAATGCTTTGTGCAAGCACTAAAAAAGGAAAGAGCAGTATTATAGATAAAATAAATTTCATTATAAGTATTTTGGGCATATTTCCTGTTCAACAATTTTTTTCTTTTTCTTGCTTTTCCACTGGTACACCAATACAAATTCAAATCCACCTTTGTTATTACTTGCATTGGTCAAACTAGAGGTATTTACATCATAACTCACCACACAAGAAAAGCCCTCAATTTCAGCTCCAAAATAAAGAATAAGGGCATCATTAAGCCGGTCAGCAATTCCTGATTTTAAGAGTATGTCTTGCTCCCCTTCCAATAAATAATTTACATCACAACCCAATAAAAATTCTTTGTCGGCATCCTGATTAGAAAATACTAATTTGGGTTGAATGTTCAAATTATCGGTATAGGCATAATTAAGTGCCGTGTGAATATTCATTTTTTGCTGCAAGCGAATAGCATCATTATCCGTTAAAGATTGTTTGGGTTTATTAATATGGTAAAAAGCAATACCGCTTTCCAGTATTACCTGTTTGTTTAGCGTATGAAAATTAGCAATTCCAATGGATACATCAGGGAAAATAAAATTAAGATTGCTAAAGTTTTCAGGGTCGTTAAATACTAAATCATCAAACTCAATTGACCTCTGAAAAATACCCAATCCTGCTCCAAAGCTAAATAAGTTATCAGCAGTTGCCACTACTTTTTTAGCATATCCAAGGTTAATTCCTGTTGTCTTAAAACGAGAATCCCCTGCAATATCATTCAGGAATTGTACCCCAATATTATGGCTAGGGAGTATATCTTTTCGTTCCAAGGAAAAGCTAAGTGTGTTAAAGGGAACACTCACACTTGCCCATTGTGATTTTCTTTGTAGGATTGCTTTGTAGTCGTTATTTTGTGCTCCCACCAAAGCTGGATTCAGCAAAAAAGAAGAAACTTTAAATTGTGAAAAATGCACATCCTGAGCCCAAGTGTTTACACCAAAAAATAAAACTAATATGAAGGCAATATTTCTCATCTGATAAGCGTGATATTTCCTTTTTTGAAAAGCTGCTTATTCCCAATACATTTCAGTTCCAAGTAAAAATCAAATACTTGAGGGTTGAGTTTTTTCCCAAGATAAGTACCATCCCACTTTTCAAACTTATCAGTTGTTGTAAATACTTTTTGCCCCAAACGGTTAAATATCTCTAACCTAAAATCCGTAATAATACCAGCAATATCCTCTATATAATAAGTATCATTTACCTCATCTTCATTCGGACTAAATGCAGTTGGAACAACAATACTATCTTCATTGCAAAATACATCCAACACTTCAATACAGATACTGTCCCTAATAGTACAATTGTGAATATTATACACCTCAGCAACATAGCACTCCTCTTGAATTGGGCTAATTTCAATTCTATTTGCTGTTGAGGAAAGCGTTAACCAAGTAAAATTATTAGCTGTCTCAATATTCAAATAAGTTGTTTCTCCCCTGAAAATTGTATCCTCATCCAACCATACAGCATCCAAAATTGGATTGTCATAAATATTGACAAATACTGAATCTTTCATGATGCAACCATCCGTATTTACTACCTCAACAGAATACCAATCAGAGGTATCGGTATAGTCAAAAATACTTGCAGAATCAGTAGCATAAATTACATCAGCAGGATTCCAAGAATAAGAAATTAAAGGAACGCTAGGATTCAAGTTATTTACTTTTAGGAAAACACTATCCCCTTTACATAACTCTAAATCTCCAATCAGATTTATATTTATACTTTCCATTTGCACCTCAACACTATCTACTTGCTCACAGATGCTATCAGAAACTTTTACATAAAACATGGCTACACTAGCAACTATTAAGCTATCAGTTAGGCTTAATGTATCTGTAAAACTAGCATTGGAGGACCATAATACATTTGATGCTCCACTATAATTTGCAAATAGTTTTATAGGAATATTACAATAGGAAGTATCCTCACCTGCATCTAGTAAAAAATCAGGAACTACTATTTGTTGTAACAAGGTGTCGGTACAACTTCCATTAGATATTAGTAATTGATAACTAATACTACTAGGTGAATTGCAAAAAGGATTAGAAACATTTGCACTACTTAAATTAGTAGAAGGAAACCAAAAATAAGTAATGGTTGGGTCGTTTACAGGAAGTAAGCCAATTTGAATTTGATCTTCTTCACATTTTACAATACTGGCAATTGTGTCAGATGAGTTGGCAAGTATGTACACTTGCTTAGTGATGGTATCCGAAACATTACACGCTCCAGGAGCAGTGGCAATTAAAGTAACTGTATAATTCCCTGCTTGATTGTAATTGTGTGTTGGATGTTCCAAGGTAGAAGTTGTAGCATCTCCAAAATCCCACTGATAAGTAATTGGTGAATTGGAACTGCTTAAATTCTGAAAACTAACATTGGTATCGCAACCCACCCAATCCGCATTAAAATCAGCAATAACCATTGGGAAATCAAAGTTGAACTTAAACACTCCATTATTACAATTTGGGCTGTTATTGGTTGGTGAAACTGCCCCAGGATTTGGCTCTATCGGAAAGTCAGAATTACCACCACAACCTGCACAAACAGATTGATAAATAATTCCTTTTTTGTCAAAGCGGCTTGTTCCTCCATCAACATGCTCGGCACTTTGGCTTCCTCCAAAATAAGTAGCATATTGCATTCCTGATAAAGCATCATCAAGTACCATTAAATAAAAATCATTACCATCAGTTGCCGTTTGAAAAGCAGAACTACTCACAGGTAAATTAAGAGTGGATAGTGGTCCTCCTGCTGTACCTGAACCCCACCCTGAAAGATAAATTTTATCACAAACATCTACTAAAAAAGCAGTTGGCGAAATATCAGGAGTACCTTTTCCTGTACCTACTACAGTTGATCGCAAAACACTGGACAAATTATCGTTAAATACAGCAACAAACTGCCCCGCTCCAGCTTGTGAATAACCAACATTCTGCACTAAAGTTTGCCCTGTTGCTTTTGTTTGTCCAAATAAATAAACTGCATTAGTACTTCCTACTTCTACAAAATAAGATTGGTCGTATTGTTCTGACCCATAATAAGAAGAGGAGAGGAGTTGTGTCCCCTCAGAATTAATCAAACTGATAAATGCATCTGCACGAACAGAATCCTGATGCACAGTTTGATAAGCATTTGCAGTTATTGGAAAATCAGCAGATGTAGTTCCTCCCGTTATATAAATATTATCATTTTTATCTAAGGCTAAGGAATAAATTCCATCATCAGCACTACCGCCCAAATAAGAACTCCAAATAATAGAAGTAAGCTGATTATCCATTTTAACAATACAGCCTTCCTGCCCGCCATTATTTGTGTTTTGAAAACCAGTTGTAATTGGAAAATCAGAAGATTGAGTACAAGTAGCAATATAAATATTGTTGTTTTTATCAATATCAATTTCCCCTCTTACCTCATCCGCATAATTGAATTTTAACCTAGATGCTGTATTCAAACCATCATTATCCGTACCCCCTACAAAAGTAGAGGCTAGTAGGTTTCCTCCATTAGTACTTAAGCGTGAAACAAAAATATCCGAACCATTAGGGAAGCCAACCCCAATACCTGAAGGAGCAAAAAATGGACCGCCTTTAAAAGTGGTTTGATAAGCTGATAAAGTAGTTGGAAAATCAGCCGAACCAGTAGTACCAAATATAAATAATTCATCAGCACTATTTACAATCATACTGTGAGGTAATTCATCTTTTGTACCACCCAAATAAGTAGAATAAATTCTAATTGTTCCGCTAGTATCGTACTTAGTTATTGCAACATCTGTTCCTCCAGCAGCATTAGCATAATTAAGTTGATAAGCACCTATTGTAGTTGGATAACCTACTCCAAAAGAAGTACTACCACTATACAAAAATCCAAAATTATCATAAGTAGCGGTATATCCAAAATTATCAGTTGTGGAGCCAGAATAAGTTGAAAATTCCAAAATTGGATCAATAACTAAAGGAAAATTTCTGTTGTAATCACCTGGAAAATCAAACGATAGAATATTTCTTTTTAGCTTATAATTACATAAAACCTCAACCTCAACTCCATCTATAATTTGATAAGCGTAAGGTTTGTATTCAAGTGTGCTATTTACGGATGTTTTTACAAGTAAATTTCCATTATCAATAGTAAGGTTACTTGCTCCATCATAGCGCAATTTAATTGCTTTTTCATTGCTATTTTTAGCAAGGTGCAACTCATATTTAAACTTATCCTCATTCACATAAAAATGCAAATCAATGCCGTCATAAATATTTTGTTGAACTTGCTTCTTATAGGACTTAACCTCTGAAACCCAAGTAGACTTTTCACCCAAATAATAGTTCTCAAAAAATTTACTTTCACCTTCAAGTTTAGTTATAATCCTTGTATTTGCATTCAAAAATGAAACAGAATAGGCGTGTGAATTTACAATATTACTAGTAACAAATCCATCATGGATATTTGCTAATTGTTTGCCATCATAAAAAGCATATATGAGTTTTGCCTGCTCAATGAACAAGACTCCAGAAGGAAGATTGGTTTTAGAAAGGACAGTTTTTGGAAATTGTCCTTTATTTTCAATAAAAGGATTTTGTGCGCTAGCCAAAAAAAAGAACATAACAAAGAGGGTACTAAATAACTGCTTTAATATGCTTTCTTTAGGTGTCATTACATTTTTAATTCATCAGAATTTGCATTAAACTATCTTTTGCTAACATGTAAGTATCTCTATTTTCTTTTTTGATAGGATCTCCAGGTGGTAATTTTTGTTTGAAAGGATCAACCTGTTTTCCATCTTTCCAAAAACGATAACAAACATGAGGGCCAGTTGCTAAACCAGTACTACCTACATAACCAATAATATCACCTTGCTTTACATATACACCTTTTCTTATTCCAGGTTTTATTTTTGACATATGTAAATACTGTGTTGTGTAGGTTCCATTATGTCTTACTTTTACATAGTTTCCATTGTTCTTGGTGTAAGTTGCTGCAATAATTGTTCCGTTTGCAGTAGACCAAATAGGTGTTCCTCTTTCTGCAGCATAATCTGTACCAAAATGCCCTTTCCACCTACCTGTTACAGGGTGCTTTCTTCTTTTACTATAGCGAGATGAAATACGCTTATAATCAACTGGAGCCATTAAGAAAGCCTTCCTTAAAGTTTTTCCTTCCTCATCATAATAATCTCCAAAATTCTCATTTTCTTTGTAATAAAATGAATAGAAATCTTGTCC
This sequence comes from Flavobacteriales bacterium, assembly GCA_018664745.1. Taxonomy (GTDB): domain Bacteria; phylum Bacteroidota; class Bacteroidia; order Flavobacteriales; family BACL11; genus UWMA-0277. The sequence goes on from JABJNS010000065.1 coordinate 39,674, forward strand.
TTTATGCGTAAATTCTGCTGCTAATATTCTACCAATACCAATATAATTTCCATCAATGTACTTATCTTCATAATACACTCTAAAACCATCTCCTTTTTGGATTTTAAAAAAGTCAATCGTCCAAGCATAAATAGTTGAAAGCTCAGCTGTTAATTTTGGACTTAGCTTTTGCTCTTCCATAGTCATCCATAAAGATGATTTTATTGTTCCTGAAGCTGTTTTTAACTTTACTGTTACTGGTTTTTTTCCTTTATAAACATCAATTTCACTTCTTAAATCAAATACAACATAGTTGGTTGCATCAATTTCATAGATAAAATATTGTGCCTTTTCAGTAGAATCAGTAGCACAAATAACGGTATAATTTTTCCCAGCATTTACTCGTCTCACATCAAAAATACCTTTTGATTTCTGAACAATTTTATTTAACTCAGGGTGGTCAATATGATTCAAATAAAGGATCTCCCCCATAGTTTGTCCACTTTTTACAACCCCTTTTGTTACCTGAAATGAGTCTACTAGGATGTCATACTCATAAGAAGGCTCAACTATTTCTTCAACCTGCTCAACTACTACTTCCTTTTTTTCTGTGTTTATGTTAGATAACATAAATAGTAATGCAGTACCCATTACTAGTATTCCAAACCATTTTTTCATACCGCTAATTTACTCCTTTAAATTATTCTGTAATGTTAATTATTCTTCAATTATTGACAATGGATATTTCAATTCTTTATAGACATCTAACACTGCCTTTATTATTCCTGCCCAAATCTTTGTTTCCACCTTTATAAGTAGATGATTTTTATCATCTGTAATCCAAATTTTCATTTCCTCTCCATCTTCAAAAACCCTTCCTTCTTGCATTTTGGGCTGAAAAACCATGCAATTTATCTTTCCAAATTTTGTATCTAAAACTTCATTTTGCAAATATTTTATTTCCAAATAATAATTTTCATCATCCATAAAAATAGGAATATAAAAAGACTCTCCATCAAATATACTTTCCTTTTTAAAAGTTCGTGCGTAAAACAATGCCGACAACATATCTTGAGCATTAGCTGGAATGACAAATATGCTATCTTGAGTTGTTACATTACTATCCTTGTGGCTAAAGCTATATTGCTGATTAATTAAATGTCCTCCTTCATTTACATCTCTATTAAACTCAAGAGGAAGTAGGGTAGAGGTGTCAATAAAAGTTTCATAAATATCACGAACCTTAAAAAACCAATCAAAAAAAGGAGCTGTTTTTCCTTTACCAACAATATAAAAACTTGGCTTTTGATTTATTGTTTTGATTTCTGCAATTTCTAAATCAGCATAGCCCACCCAAATTGGACCAAAAGAAACTTTATAAGCTGCATATTCGCCAACCTTGTACGGTAAATTAGTTTGTGAAAAAACAGAGCTTGTAAAAAAAAGAAAAACTATGAATAAGGATAATCTCATAGTACAAATATAGTAATTATCCCTGTTTATGAAGATATTTTGAGAAAGCTAATAAATCAGATTCTTCAAAATGATTAGCCATAATATGTAATCCAACAGGTAAACCGTTACTATGGTTTCCTATAGGAATTGAAATTGCAGGGTTTCCAGCAAGGTTAGCTTGTACTGTAAAGATATCCTCCAGATACATAACGGTAGGGTCAGTATGTTTTGTTCCTATATCAAAAGGTGTGTGTGGAGTAGTAGGAGAAATTACAAAATCAAAATTCTCAAACATCTCATTGGTTTTATCTTGTATTAGCCTCCTTATTTTTTGTGCTTTTGTAAAGTAAGCATCATGATAGCCTGAGCTCAACACAAAAGTACCAAGCATAATTCTTCTTTTTACCTCCTCACCAAAACCTTCAGTACGACTATTGATATATGTACTTTCCAAATCAGTAATATTTTCACTTCTATACCCATAATGCACTCCATCAAAACGCGCTAAATTAGAAGAAGCCTCTGCAGTTGTAATTACATAATAAGTAGGTACTAAATAATCCAAATAAGGAAAAGAAATGGGCTCAACAGTATGGCCTTCTGCTTTTAAATCCTCAATTTTAGTTTCTATTAATTGCTTTATCTCTGGATCCAGCCCTTTACTTTCCAAGCATTCTTTTATGTAGGCAATTCGCTTAGGATTATTGTCCAATTTTGCTTTGGAATATTCCTCAACTTTTCTTGTAGAGACCGTACTATCAAACTCATCAGCACCAGCAATTACCTCTAATAATAATGCTGCATCATCAACCGTATTTGTTAAAGGTCCTATTTGGTCGAATGAAGAGGCATAAGCAATTAATCCATAACGAGAAACACGAGCGTAAGTAGGTTTAAGACCAACAACACCACAAAAAGCTGCAGGCTGCCTAATTGACCCTCCAGTATCACTACCTAAAGTTGCTAAACAAAGTCCTACTGCAACTGCAGCTGCCGAACCTCCTGAGCTACCTCCTGCTACTTTTTTATTATCTATTGGGTTTTTAACAGTACCATAAATTGTATTTTCATTAGCTGATCCCATTGCAAATTCATCACAATTTAAACGGCCAATAATAATAGCATCTTCAGCTAATAATTTTTCAATAACTGTTGCACTAAATAAAGACTCAAACCCATCTAAAATTTTGGAAGATGCTGATACCTTATGGTTTTGATAACATAAATTATCTTTAATCCCAATCACCATTCCTGCTAATTTACCTGCAGTGCCCATTTTTAATTTATCATCTACCGCTAATGCTTGACTCATTGCCTCATCAGTATATACCTCAACAAAAGCATTTAAGTGCTGATTTTGAGCAATAGTATTAAGGTAGGAATTGGTAATTTCTACACAGGTAGTATTGGAAAATGAAAGTGCATTTTGCACTTCATTAAAGGAACGAAAAGTTGTCAATGCTTAAAGGTATTAATCTTCTTTATTATCTTCTTTCAAGTCTTTAGTTGCATCCTTGAATTCTTTCATTCCTTTTCCTAGTCCCTTCATTAATTCTGGAATTTTTTTACCTCCAAACATTAATAAAAAAACCAAAACAATAAGTACAATTTGCCATGGGCCAATCATTCCTAATAATATTGCTGATGTCATAATTTTAAATGTTAAATGAATATGCAAATTTATGCATTTTGATTTAATAGGCCTTATATAACCATTTAGATGGGTCGTGTTTGTCATAACCCTTCCAAATTTCAAAATGCAATTCTGTTTTTTCTTCTATTTCTTGGGTAAATACAACCCCTATTTTCTCCTTAGCCAATAGTTTGTCACCTACTTTTACACTTACCTCTTTAAGTCCAGAATATACACTAAAATATTCCCCATGATTCATTAAAATTGCCTTTCCTTCACCCTTAATAAAAAATATTCTACTAACTGTCCCATCAAAAACAGCTCTTACTTTCATGTTTTTATCAGTTGCAATATCAATACCATTATTAAAAGTTTCCACACCAGCAAAAACAGCATGCTTTTGCCTACCATACCCCTGTACAATTACCCCTTTTGCCAAAGGCCAAGGTAGTTTTCCTTTATTGTTATTAAATTCTGATGACAAAGCCATTGCCTCAGGAGTTAAAGAAAAACCTTTATTTTTCTTTTCTGCCTCCTCTCTTGCTTTGCGGATTTCTTCCTCAATTATCTTACGAATTTCATCATCTAGCACTTTAGTACGCTTTTGTTTCTCCTTCAGCTGCTTTTTAAATAACCTTTCAGATTTACTCAACTTATTTACTAATTCTTGTTTTTCCTGTTTAGTTTCACTAATTGTATTAAGCTCGGTTTTCTTAGCTCCAATTAATTCCTTTTTTGATAAAGACTCTGAGATAAGCTGCTCTTTCTGAGCATCTAAATTGATTTTTTGGCTTTCTAATTCTTGTTGGCTTTCGGTAATCTTTACAGCTTGATTTTTTCGGAAAGAAGCATATTGTTTTAAGTAAATTATGCGCTTATATGCTTGATTAAAATCTTCTGCAGAAATAATAAAAATCAAATCATTACGATTGCCTTTCTTCTTAAAGCAAGCAAAAATCATTTTTGCATATTCACTTTTTAACAGCTCCAAATTTTCTTGCTCATCTAAAATTGATTGCTCTGTTCTAATAATTGATTGCTCTGTTTTTTTTATCTGCTTATTCAATAAGCTTATCTCAATATTCAAGGTCTGCAATAAGCGTTCTTTATTATTGATTTGCCTATCCAACACCTTTAAATAACTTAAAGATTTGGTTTTATTTGCTTTTGTTTTGTTTAACAAATCAGTAGTAAAACTAATCTCCTTTTCAATACTTAACTTTTGTTTTTTAAGTTCTTCTTTAGTTTGAGAAAAGGCTGAGAAACTTAGCAAAAACCCAATGAATAAAAGGATATATTTATTTAGCTTCAACATAGGAACTTGGTATTTTAAAATGTAGTTTTTGTTTTTCATTAAAAACTATTTTTGAGTAATTTAAAGTTGCTTCAAAATTTTCAGCTGATTTTACTTTTAGTTTAAACTCCTCTGGGAAAATAAAGTCAGCTTCATTTGTAAAGTCCGAAAACTCATAAATTAATTCATTATCTCCATCCAAAATATTTGCAGTTAATATCCTATATAAATCAGCCGACACTTTATAACTCGTCTTCTTAGCATTTAATTCAAATGCATTATCAACCAACTGAAACTTGTATGAGACTTTTAAAAAATTAGGATTTGCCGTTATCATTTCTTGCACTTGCTGAAAAGAAATATCTGTTTTTAAAAAACTTGAAATATGTGAAATTGGTTTTTTAAAATATGTTTTATTTGTCCGATTGATGTAGTAAACAGAATCAGGAGTTAGCATAGTTCTGAATAATTCAATACCAAAAGGAGCGCTAACAGAAGCCCAAACAACACTATCCTTTCTGAATTTAATATTGATATTTAAGGTAATATCTCTCTCGTCCTTAATCAAATTTACCTTTCCTTTTAAGGCTAGCCATTCTGGAGTTTTGTTTTTGGAATTTACCCTTGCAATTAATTCTTTTGCATTTTTTGGAGCTACAGAATAATCAATTTCTCTTAGCTTAGTTCTACAAGAGCTTAAGATAAGAATTAAAAAAAAATATGACAATAACTTATTCATATAGCTTCCCTTCTTCTATTTTCTGATTCAAAAATTGGCTTGCTTCTCCAAGCTCTTTTGCCTTTTTCCATTGAGAAATAGCCTTGTCAATACTTCCAATCTTGTATAAAATATCGCCATAATGTTCCACCACAACAGCACTTTTATCACCCCCATTTTGCAGGGCTTTTTCCATCCATTCTTTTGCCTTTTCATATTCCTTAAGTTCATATAAAATCCAAGCATAAGTATCCTGATAAGTACCATTGTCTTTTTCCAAGTCATTGCACCTAAATGACATTTCTTTTGCTCTTTCTAATTTTATCCTTCTTACTGAAAGGTAGTATGCATAATTATTAAGGATTAGCACATTATTTGAATCAATCTCTAAAGCTTTTTCATAATATTCATCCGACAATTCATGCTCTTTAGTTGCATGATAAGAGTCAGCTAATGAAGAATAAAACTCTAACAATAGCATATCATTGTCTATGATGAATTCAATTCCCATTTCCAAAGTTGAAATCGCCTCAGGATAATGCTTAAACCATTTGTTAGATACCCCATTAAAATAATAAAATAAAGGATCAGTTGGAAAATAAGTTAAAGCCTTCTCACTTGTTTTAAGCATTCCTTCAAAATCATTCTGTTCCGCTTGAATAAACAATACTTGGCTCCATACTTGGCTTTTTGTCTTATCCTTTTCTAGTACAATTAAATATTGCTTTTTAGCTTCCTCAAAACGACTATCAGTATAAAGTATATCAGCATAAACCGCATGGGGTTTTACTTCATTTGGATGAGCTTCAATCAGTAGCTTTGCCAATGCATAAGCTTGCTCGCGCATACTATCATTTACTGCAAGTAGTTGAAAATAAGAAACTAAAATTCGAACCTTAATATCAACTCCTAATTTTGTGCTTTTAAAAGCTAGTTTCAACTCTTCAAAAGACTTCATATTATCCCCTTGCTCACGATAATAGTCTGCTAAGGTTAAGTGAATTCTACCATTTTCGGGAGCAATGACAGCTAATTTTTTAAAGATTTCAAAAGCCTTATCTTTTTCATCATTCAGCAAATATACTTCTGATAATATTTCCAAAGCCTCAATATCATTAGGGAATGATTCAATCAACTTTAATAATTCACTAATTGCACTTTTCTTTTTTTGCAACTCCATATACAGCTTATGCTTCTGCATGGACACCATCTTTTCAATTCCTTTATTTTCTTCTAAATCATCATAAACAGCAATTGCTTTTAAAAAATCATTATCATAAATATAAGTATCGGCCAACATGTAATACAACTCCTCATTTCCCGGCTCATCAAGTAATAATTTTTTATACTGTGTAGCCGCATTTTTAAAATCCTGATTACTAAAAAGGATTTCAGCATAAGCCAACCTATACCATCTGTTGTTTTCTTCAAGTTTAGTTGCTATTTTTATCTGCTCAACAGCCAATTCTATGTTCCCTTGGCTTTTATTAATTAATGCTGATTCATAAAAAGGAACCGCCTGCTTATCGTTTAACTTTATACACTTTTGAAAGTATTTTAAGGCTTCTTCAAAGTTTTCTAAAGATTTTGCTTTTAAAGCCCCAAATAAATGAGTGTTGTACATGAAATTATCTTTATCAACCTCTTGCTCAACAACCTTTTTTTTCTTGTTTTTTCCCTCTGGATAATAGGATTTCCATTGCGCAAAAGTTTGCACACTCACTAAACATAATAAAATTATTATCCCTTTTTTCATAATTATTTTACTCCTGTGCTACCAAATCCTCCCGCACCTCTTTCTGAATCCTCTAGTGATTCAACTTCAACCCACTTTGCTTGTTCGTGTTTTGCAATTACCATTTGCGCCACTCTTTCCCCATTTTCAATAATGAATTCTTCTGATGAGAGATTGACCAAAATTACGCCTATTTCTCCTCTATAATCAGCATCAATAGTTCCTGGTGAATTAAGAACTGTAATTCCTTTTTTATACGCCAAACCACTTCTAGGACGCACTTGTGCTTCATACCCTTCTGGAAGTTCAATAAACAAACCTGTTTTCACCAAAGTTCTTCCTAATGGCTTTAAAGATATTGACTCTGTTAAATTAGCTCTTAAATCCAAGCCTGCCGATTGTGAAGTTGCGTATGCTGGAGAATCGTGCTGTGATTTATTTACAATTTTTATATTCATTTTTAATTCAATTATTTAGGGTTTGAAATTACTGTTTTATTCTGTTTTTCTAATACAAATATCGAAATGATAAATCCGACTAAATACAAAGAGTTATACCACATACTTGAATCTGTAAAATAGATGAAGAAATAAATACCTAACATACCTAAAAGATATAAGCCTATTCTGCTTACTTGATAGGGAATAGGAAAATGTTTTTTGCCTAAGTAATATGAGGCAATCGTCATACTGAAATAACAGATTAAAGTAGTCCAAGCCGAACCAACAAAGCCAATAATAGGAATAAGCGTAAAGTTAAGGGTGATTGTAATTATGGCTCCAAAAACAGAAAGATACGCTCCATATTTTGTTTTCTCGGTAAGTTTGTACCAAATGGAAAGGTTGTAATAAATTCCTAAAAATAGATTAGCCAATAACAAGATTGATACCACTAAAAATCCTCTTTCATCATGATACTCACTTCCTAAAAAGCCTTTTATAATATCATAGAAAATAGTAACCCCTAAAAATATAATTGCCATTACAATTGTAAAATACTTCATTACATCAGCATATATTTTTTTGCTATTTCCTTCTTTTTCTTGTGCAAAAAAGAAAGGTTCTGCAGCAAACCTAAAGGTTTGGATAAATAATGTCATTATAATGGACAGCTTATAAAACGCACCATATAAACCCAACTCTGAAGCAGCAATTTCGGTATTTGGTAACAAGTGTTTTAATAAAATTCTGTCAATTGTTTCGTTAGTCATCCCCGCTAAACCTGCAATAAGTAGGGGTAAAGCGTATATCATCATTTTTTTCCAAAGTACTTTATCAAATCTCCAAGATGAATTAATCATCTCTGGGAAAAGCATTACTAAAGTAACTATTGAAGCAATTAAGTTAGAAATGAAAATGTATTCAATACCAAACTCTTTATGTACAATAAAGTATAAGTTCAATCCAATATTTACAAATATATTTATCAAACGAACTAAAGCAAATCGTATTGCCTTATCCTGCTCTCTTAATCTTGCAAATGAAATAGACGCAACTGCATCTAAAGCGATTATTATTGCAAACCATTCAATGTATTCAGTATGCCCAGCATAGCCCATCCAACTAGCAATTGAGGGTGAGCTTGCAAACATCAATACCACAAAAATAATAGAAGAAACAATTAAGGATATTAGTGCGGTACTGTAAACAACCTTTACATCATTATCCTTTTTGGAAAACCTAAAAAAAGCGGTTTCTAAACCATAAGTAAGTACAATAACCAGAAAAGCAACATAGGCATATAGCTCGGTTACCACTCCATATTCAGCCGGCAAAAAATAACGAGTATAAAGCGGAACTAGAAGGTAATTCAACAACCTTCCGATTACACTACTCAAACCGTAAATTGCGGTTTGACTAAGTAATTTTTTAAGTGGATTCAATTAAAATTTTGCTTTTCTTTTTTCCATAAATGCAGTAGTTCCTTCAACAAATTCTAGCGTTTCAAAACAAGAACCAAATTCTGATATCTCAACTTCAAAACCATTTACGCCATCAGTAAAACCAGCATTAACCGATTTTATTGCCTTGGCAATTGCCATTGGTGAGTTGCGTTTCATTCTTGAGGCCAACTTTTCTGCCATAGGAATTAATTCCTCTTGTGTGCAAACATGATTTACTAAGCCCCAATCTTTCGCCTCAGTAGCCGATAGCATTCCTGCAGTAGTTATCATTTCCATAGCCTTTCCTTTTCCTACTAAGCTCGCTAATCTTTGTGTACCACCATACCCTGGAATAACGCCCAAAGAAACCTCAGGGAGTCCCATTTTAGCATTATCTGAAGCAATACGAATATGACACGCCATTGCTAATTCCAATCCGCCACCAAGAGCAAAACCATTCACAGCCGCAATGGATGGAGTTGAAGCATTTTCCAATAAATCAAATAATACTTCTTGTCCTTTTCTTGCTAGGTTTTCTCCCAATTTTTTGTCAAATTCTGCAAACTCTTTAATGTCGGCCCCCGCAACAAAGGCCTTAGTATCGGCACCAGTTAGGATAATACACCTCACTAATTTATCATTATCAGCAGCAATTATTGCTTTATTAAGTTCAGTTATAGTAGCGCCATTTAAAGCATTTAACTGCTTTGGACGATTAATAGTGATGTAACAAATTCCCTCCTTTACCTCACTTAAAATATTATCGTAATTCATGATTTTAGTTTTTACAAATATATAGGATTCAATTGATTTGAAACAAAAAAACCCTCTTCCAAGGAAGAGGGTTTTTAACAATATTATTTAAAAATAATTTATCCGTTTAAGGCTTCAGCACCACCAACAATTTCTAAGATCTCTCCAGTAATTGCTGCTTGCCTAGCTTTATTATAAGTTAAAGTTAATTGTTTTTTCAATTCTGAAGCATTATCAGTAGCCTTATGCATTGCAGTCATTCTTGCGCCATGTTCAGCAGCATGAGAATCTAAAACTGCTTTAAATAATTGAGTTTTTAAAGATTTAGGAGTTAGCTCTTCAACAATTTCTTGTTTAGTTGGCTCAAAAATATAATCTCCAGTAGATGCTCCTTCATTTTCAGTAGCTTGTACTGGCAAGAAGTTTTCTGCCTGAATAATTTGAGTAGCTGCATTTTTAAACTGATTATAAACCAATACTACTTTATCATAATCACCCTCAACAAACTGCTCCATAATCCCCACAGCAACCTTTGCAACATTATCAAATGTTAAGTCGCCAAACAAAGCGTCATGCGTACTAACAACATTAAAGCCATTCTTGGAAAAATGCTCAGAAGACTTTTTTCCAATTGAAAGAATGCTCACATTAGCGTTTGCATAATCCTCATTAATCAAAGCTTTTGCTCTTTTCATAATGTAGGCATTAAAACCACCACACAACCCTCTGTTAGAAGTAACTGTTACCAAAAGTACATTCTTAATTTCACGCTCTTGCGAATACACCCCTCCATCAGAACTATCTAAACTAGCACTTAAATTTTCTAATAATTCGGTCAACTTATTTGCATAAGGTCGCATCTGAATAATTGCATCTTGCGCTCTTTTAAGCTTTGCTGCAGATACCATTTTCATTGCAGAAGTAATCTGCATAGTTGACCCAACAGATGTAATTCTAGACCTTATTTCTTTTAAGTTAGCCATTGTTTAGTTTGCGTATTTTGAAGATAAATCAGCAGCTACAGTTTCTAAAGTTGACTTAATCTCATCCGTTAATTTTCCTGCTGCTAAAGCATCTAAAGTGTCTTGGTGCTTAGCATGTAAGAATGCAATAAACTCACCTTCAAATTCTTTAATCTTATTTACAGGAACATCCATTAATAAGCCGTTAGTTCCACAGAAGATAATTGCTGCTTGCTCTTCAACTCTTAAAGGAGAATATTGTCCTTGCTTTAAGATTTCAACATTACGCTTACCTTTTTCAATTACTGCATTTGTTGCAGCATCTAAATCAGAACCAAACTTAGCAAATGCCTCTAACTCTCTATATTGTGCTTGATCTAGTTTTAATGTTCCAGAAATCTTTTTCATTGACTTAATTTGTGCAGCACCACCAACTCTTGATACCGAAATACCAACATTAATTGCAGGACGAACACCTGATAAGAAAAGATTAGACTCTAAGA
>JABJNS010000066.1 GCA_018664745.1 Flavobacteriales bacterium
AAAATTATTAGAATTAATACAAATAGAGTTGAATGAGAAATAAATTAGTACCTTTGAAAAATAAACTTACGAATACAGAGAAAGAAAAAGAAGAGAAACAATCTATTATGGAAGGATTTTTTGAAAGAGGCTTGTGGTCAAGTAGATATATTGTAGTTCTTGCGGTAGTATTTTCGGTGATTTCTGCAATGTCATTATTTCTTATTGGTAGCTATGAAATAGTTTATACCTTAATTCATGACAGTCCATTATCTGCAAGTCATCAGGGGCATTCTCATTCTAAACTGATGTCAAAAATAATTGGAGCCATTGATTTGTATTTAATAGGAGTTGTGTTATTAATTTTTGGATTTGGAATTTATGAGCTTTTTATCTCAAGAATTGATGTTGCAAGAAAAAATACAGATGTAACAATATTAGAAGTGAAAAATATAGATGATCTAAAGAATAAGATTATTAAAGTAATTATTATGGTGCTAATAGTTACATTCTTTAAAAAAGTTTTGGATATGAATTATAATTCTCCAGTAGAGATGATGTATTTTGCAGTATCTATTTTTGCATTGTCGTTTGGAGTTTTCTTAATAAACAGAAAAAATTAATAATCCTACTACTAACTACTTTAATAAAAATAAATGGAAAAAACTAATAGCTGGACGCAAGAAGAATTTAAAGCATACTTATTAATTTATGCTTCTGAATCGGATCATACTGTAACTGAAGAAGAAAAAGAATTGCTTGAAACAGGATTAGATAAAGAGTTAATAAAGAAAATAAGTAAGGAAATTAAAGAAGATAATGATTACCAAAGACTTCAAAAAGTGTCGGCTTATATTCAAGATAATGATTGCACTCAATCAGATTTAGATATTTTACTTAATGAAATGAAAGAAATTTTTATGTCAGATGGTGATTTTGATGTAATGGAACAAGCTGCTTTTCGTTTTATGAAGAAAATGTTAAAGGTTTAAAAATAAGTTTAAATTCTTCAAAATATTTTTTACCCTATCATTACCTTTTACAACAACATATTGGTGTCCAAACCTTTTTAATTCGGTTTTGTAAATTTCAAAAAGTTCATCTCTATTTATAGGATTTTCTCTTTGTGGGTCGGCTTCCCAAGGGATGTCAGGTTTACATAAAAGATAAAACCTGTTTTCTAATGTTTGTTTTTCTATTTGTTCCAAAATCCATTTATCACAATTACCATATTTGTACTCGCTCCAAATTTTAATGGTGATTAAATCAGTATCGTGTATAGATAGTTGTTGGTTGCTAGTAGTTAGTTGTTCAGATGCTAATTGTCCTTTTGCAATTTCTAGCAAATCATTCTGTGTGTACTCTCTGTCTAAATCACTAAGAAATTCTCTTGCAAATTCTTTAGAAAACGGAATTTTAAAATGAGTCGATAGTTGCTGACAAAGTGTAGTTTTTCCACTGCTTTCAGGCCCTGTTATAATGATTTTAAGCGAGTTCATTGTTGCGTTTTAACCAAGCAAAATATCCGAAAATTGCAATAAAAGTATAAGCTAAAAACAGGAGGGAAGTAAGGTGTAAGTCCCTGCTAAAATAGAGGTAGACTGAGACGGCATCAATCACTATCCAGTATAGCCAATTTCCTAATACTTTTTTAGTAACCATGTATGTGGCAACAATTGAAATTACTGTAGTAAAGGAATCTACTAAAGGCATAGCAGCATTAGTGTAGGTTGTGAAATAAAAGCCCATTAAAAAAGTAAGTATAGTCCCTATTAATAGAATGAGCAAATGTTTGCTAATTGACCATTGTTGTATCTGTAGTGTGCTATCATTTTTATTCCATTGGTAATAGCCGTAAAATGCCATAAATAAGTAGAAAATTTGCAATCCTGTTTCTGGGTAGAGTTGGGCTGTATAGCAAATATAAACATAAAGAATAACACTAATTGCAGCTGCTCCCCAGCACCAAATACTTTCTTTAGCTGCAAGTATTACATAAATGATACTAAAAAATACAGCAACACTCTCAATGAAACTCCAATTGAAATCAAGTTGTGTAAGGATTTGTAGAATGTCGTTCACTTTTTAGAAACTAGGTTTTTCTTCTAAGTCAGAATTGATGACTTTTAGTGTAAATACAACTGAATTTTCATTCAAGAAAGTACTTTCCATTTCACTATTTATGGCATTCATTACTTGTTTGTAATCCCCAAAAACCTGTGTGCTCATACCGTTAGTGTCCACTTTTACAAAAGGATATTTTCTTAAGTTTTTAATAAATTGTATAATGGAAGGTTTAAAATCTTCCTTTAAAGGATACATTGATATTTCTACTGAGCAATCCATTAGCAATTATGTATTGCATTAGCAATTTCTGAAATCAGGTTTTCATCTTTTTCAATTGCATTTCCTACTACAATAATATCGGCTCCAGCTTTACAATTAGCTGCTGCTTTTTCGCCACTACTAATTCCACCTCCAATAATAACAGGGCAATCTACTGAGTGGCTAACGCTTGCTATCATTTTTTCTGAAATAGGATTTTTGGCACCACTACCCCCATCCATAAAAATGAGTTTTAGTCCGAGCATCTCTCCGGCCATAGCCGTACAAGCAGCAACAGCATTTTTATCAGCAGGGATAGGAGTGGTATTGCTCATATAAGAAACAGTAGTTGGTTTCCCGCTATCAATTAACATGTATCCTGTTGGTAATACTTCTAATGAGGATTGCTTTAAGATTGGAGCTGTAATGACTTGTTTTCCAATTAGCATTTCTGCATTTCTTCCTGAAATTAAAGAGAGAAAAAGAATTCCATCAGCCTTATCATTTACTTGCATTGCATTTCCTGGGAAAAGTACTACAGGAATATTGGAATGCTCTTTTAAAGTGGATAGGCAGGAATCCAAACTGTCATTTGTAAGCAATGAACCTCCTACAAAAAAGTAATCTGTTTTAGCTTGTTTTGCTTTTTCAATAACACTAATTAGTGCTGATTTATCTTGCTTATCTGGGTCAATTAAAAGGGCAAAAGATTTTTTATTTGCTTTTTTGTCTGCTAAAATTTGATTGTAGATATTCATAAGTTGTATTTCTAATTGCAAACATACACTAAATAGTGATTATTTATTTTTTGATAGTTTATGTTTAATTCTTTGTTTTTGAATTGGATACTAATTTCCCCTTTTTCTTTTGCTGTAAATTCTGGAATTATGATGTCCTTTATGAAATCAACACCTCCTTTTTGATGCCATTTAAAAACAGCTTCTTTGCAGCACCAAATTAAAGTTGCTTTTTCTTTGTTTAGGTTTCTTAAGTTTTTTTCTGAAATAAATTTTGAAGACAAGCGCAAGGTTTTTTCTGAAATTTTCTCAATATCTAACCCTACTTTTTTATCGCTTATAATTACTGCAACTAACTCCTTGGAATGAGAAATAGAGATGTGCTTTCCATTTTCTAATTCAGGAGCATTAAATTCATTGTAAATAATTGTTGCATTTGGGCTAAGTTGTTCAAGCAATAACCTACTGGCTAAAAACTCTTTTTTTCTTTTCTCTGTTTTGAATTTTGCAGCATAAAATGAATCAGCTAATTGTAGAAGTTCAACTAATGATTCGGATAAGTCCCAAAGCGCTATAGAGCAGTTATTTTCTGTTGTATTTAGGATGATCCCCATATCTTAATATATTGGTTGCGAATGTAATAATTATGATTATCTTTGCCGTTCTTAAAAATAAAAAATGGAAACTATGAGTTATAAAGTAAAAGATATCTCCTTAGCAGAGTGGGGGAGAAAAGAAATCACTTTGGCAGAGGCCGAAATGCCAGGATTAATGTCAATTAGAGAAGAGTATGAAGATAGTAAGCCATTGGCAGGAGCAAGAATTGCTGGTTGTTTACATATGACTGTTCAAACGGCAGTTTTAATTGAAACATTAGTTCATTTAGGAGCTGAGGTTACTTGGTCATCTTGTAATATTTTTTCTACTCAAGATCAGGCAGCAGCAGCTATTGCAGCAACAGGAGTTCCTGTTTTTGCTTGGAAAGGATTATCAGAAGAAGAATTTGATTGGTGTATTTTACAAACACTTACTGCCTTTGAAGGTGGTAAATCATTAAATATGATTTTAGATGATGGTGGTGATTTAACGAATATGGTTTTTGATCGTTTTCCAGAAATGGTTGCTGATATTAAAGGTCTTTCAGAAGAAACAACTACTGGAGTACACAGGTTGTATGAAAGAATGGAGAAAGGAACACTTTTAACACCTGCTATTAATATTAATGATTCAGTTACTAAATCAAAATTTGATAATAAATACGGATGTAAAGAATCATTAGTAGATGCAATTAGAAGAGCTACTGATGTAATGATGGCTGGTAAAGTTGCTGTTGTTGCTGGTTATGGTGATGTTGGTAAAGGTTCTGCAGCTTCTTTAAGAGGTGCTGGAGCTAGAGTTATTGTTACTGAAATTGATCCTATTTGTGCTTTACAAGCAGCAATGGATGGTTTTGCGGTGAAAAGAATGGATGATGCTTGTAAAAATGCTGATATCATTGTTACAACAACAGGGAATAAAGATATTATTCAGTCGCGTCATTTTGAGAGTATGAAAGACAAAACGATTGTTTGTAATATCGGTCATTTTGATAATGAAATTGATGTAGCTTGGTTGAATGACAACTGGGGACATACTAAGGATACAGTAAAGCCTCAAGTGGATATGTATACTATTGATGGAAAAGATATTATTCTACTTGCTGAAGGTAGGTTAGTGAATTTAGGATGTGCTACAGGGCATCCTTCATTTGTGATGTCTAATTCATTTACAAATCAAGTTTTAGCGCAATTAGAGTTATGGAATAATACTGATGCGTATAAAAATGAAGTATATATGTTGCCTAAACATTTGGATGAAAAAGTAGCTAGATTACACTTGGCTAAAATTGGGGTTGAGTTAGAAACTTTGCGCCCGGATCAAGCAGAATATATTGGTGTAACGGTTGAAGGTCCTTATAAGCCGGAATATTATAGGTACTAAAGTTAAATTTAGATATAATAAATCATTAAAAAAGCCCGATTTCTCGGGCTTTTTTAATGATTGTAAATTCTCATTTGACTGCCGTTTAAGCTCCAATTGTACATTTTTAATGGAAGTAGAGCTGGTGAGTTCAAAACACTTGCATTATTGCTTAGTAAAAAAGCTGAGCTGCAGCAATTGCAATAGGCTATTCCAGCATCTACTGAATCAATATACGAACAAGCGAGTGAAGGTTCATAGCTGCAATTCCTATCATATACTTTATAGTCATTTCCTACCCCATGGTAAATTATGATTCCTTCAACACCTCCTTCAATAAAAATAGAGCTTCCTGAAACTTGTAAATCGCTATATTCTGGCAAACTCAAATCAATATGAATATTTACATAAACATCTTCAATATAATCATCTTTAGAGTTGCAACTTGCAATTAATAGGCTGAAGCTAAGAAGATAAACGATTGTTTTCATACTTGCAATTTTATGAAAAAGAAATGGATTTATCTTCAAGTATCGTGTTAAATTATTTGCTATCTTTACGGCCTTTAAAAACAGAATCTATATTTAAACGAAACATTATACCATGTTGAGAAAAATTTATTTAATAGCAGCTTTAGTATTTACATCATCACTTGCTATGGCGCAAACAGGAACATTGAAAGGGGTGATAACGGATGCAATGAGTGGAGAGCCAATTCCATTTGCGAATATAATCATTGAAAAGAATGGAAATCAATCAGGAGGTACTACTACTGATTTTGATGGAAACTATACTATCAAGCCAGTTGAGCCTGGAAATTATACGATAAAAGCAACTTTTGTTGGATATGGTACGGTTGAGGTAACGGGTGTAGTTGTTTCTGCAAATAAAATTACTTTCCAAGATGTGAAGTTGCAAGAAGGTATTGCGATTGGTGAGGTAAAAGTTATTGCTTATAAAAAGCCACTATTGGATCAAGATAATTTATCGGGTGAAACAAAAACTGCTGAAGAAATTATTGCAATGCCAACAAAGAATATCAACTCTATGGCTGCAGCAACTGCAGGTATTTATCAGAGAGATGAAGGGGATGGTGTAAATGTGAGAGGTTCTCGTTCAGATGCAACAGAGTATTATGTTGATGGTATTAAAGTAAGAGGAAGTATGGGTGTGCCAACTACAGGTATTGAGCAAATTACAGTAATTACAGGTGGTGTTCCTGCACAGTATGGGGATGCAACTGGTGGAATTATATCGGTTACAACTAAAGGGCCTTCTAGTAAAATGTTTGGAGGGATTGAGTTTGAATCATCTTCATTGTTTGATAGTTATAACTATAATTTATTAGGTTTTGCTCTTTCAGGACCTATCTTAAAGAAGAGAAATACTAATGGAACAAAAGGATCTTCAATAATTGGTTATTTCTTAGCTGGTGAGTTTAGAAGTGTAGATGATAATGATCCTTCAGCTATTGGTAGATGGAAAGTAAAGGATGATGTTTTGGCAGATTTACAAGCTAATCCATTTCAAATTGCATCAAATTCTTCTGCAGGTTTGTTAAATACTTCTGAATTTTTATCTGAGAGAGATTTTGAAAATGTGCAAGCAAAGTTGAATGCAAATGAGAAAAGATTTAATATTTCTGGGAAACTAGACGTTAAGCCAGGTAAGAATACATTTCTTTCTTTAGGAGGTTCTTATTATGCACGTGAAAGTAGAGATTTTTCTTCTTGGCGTTCAATGTTTTCTTGGGATAATAATCGTCAGTCTACTCAGCACACCTACCGTATCTTTGGTAAGTTGACTCAAAAATTTGGTTCTGCTGAAGCTAATGATGATGAATCAGCTGCTACTATAAAAAATGCTTTCTTCACTATACAAGGTGATTATACAAATAATAAATACACATATGTTGATGCTGATCATAAGGAAGATTTATTTAACTATGGTTATGTTGGAAAGTTTGTTACAAGTAAAGCTCCAGTTTATAGAAATGGTTTTGCAGTGGATTCTACTAGTGGTCGTATCCTTACGGGTAGGGTGTTAAACGGATGGGCAGATACACTTTTTGAGTTCACTCCAGGAGGGGTGAATACTTCATTGGAAAATTATACTAATGCATATATTGAAATGTTCTCAGAATATAGTATGTCATCCTATGTAAGTGGTTATGGTGCAGACGGGCAACTAAGGACTTCAGCTGATTTACAAGGAAAAGGTTTGTTGAATGGACAAACTCCATCATCAGTTTATTCTTTATTTGGTAATCATGGTTCTATGTATAATGGTTCTGCTAAACAAGAAAATACACAAACAACTTTTAAAGCCTCTGGTTCTGCTGATATTAAGTCTCATGAATTCTCGTTTGGTTTTGAATTTGAACAAAGAAAAGATTATTACTGGGGAATGGCTCCTATGAACTTGTGGGGCTTAATGCGTCAACAATCTAATAAGCATATTTTAGAAATAGATTTCTCTAACCCTTATCCTGTATTTGATGAAAATGGAATTTTCCAAGACACTATTAATTATGATCGCTTGTATATTGCTAGTGAGCAATCTACTTTTGATAGAAATTTTAGAGAGGAACATAAGATTGGTGATTTAGAGTTTATTGATATTGATTCTTATTCTCCTGATGCTTTTAGTTTAGATATGTTTAGTCAAGATGAATTGTTAAATAATGGATCTTCATTAGTTTACTATTATGGGTATGATATCTATGGTAATAAAAATGAATCTAATAATACATTAAATGACTTCTTTACTCATAAAGATAAAGAAACTGGCCAGCTTACAAGAAATATTGCTCCTTATAATCCTATTTATCAAGCAGGGTATATTCAAGATAAGTTTGCAGTTGAGGACTTAATTTTTAATATTGGGTTAAGAGTTGATCGTTTTGATGCCAATCAAAAAGTACTAAAAGATAGGTACCTACTATATAGTGCGCACACTGCAGATGCAAAAACTGATTTTTTAAGCCCTATTTCAAGACCTTCAACAATTGGTGGTGATTATATTGTTTATGTTGATGATATTGAAAGTCCTTCAGCTGTTGTTGGTTACCGTGATGGTGATGTTTGGTATAATGCTGATGGACTTGTTATATCTGACCCTACTTTATTAGCTGAAGCTGCAGGAGGGAAAATTGCTCCTTACTTAATAAACCCTGAAGATGCAAAAAATGGAAATATTAAAATGGATGCTTTTGAAGATTATACTCCTTCAACTATATTTATGCCAAGGATTGCATTCTCTTTCCCAATTTCTGATGAAGCACAATTCTTTGCGCATTATGATGTGTTAACGCAAAGACCTCCAACAGGAAATAGACTAGAACCAGTTGATTATTTATTTATGGCTGATAGAGTTGGTGCAACTTTAAACAATCCTAACTTAAAGCCTGAAAAAACAGTTGATTATGAATTAGGCTTTGCTAAAACCTTATCCTTAAAATCAGCTCTTAAAATTTCTGCATTTTACAAGGAGCTAAGAGATATGATTCAAATAACAAATACTTTGTCCGCTTACCCTGCGCAGTATTATACTTATGGTAATATTGATTTTGGTACTGTAAAAGGAATGTCGATTAATTATGACTTAAGACGAACAAATAACATCCAGCTTACCGCTAATTATACTTTGCAGTTTGCTGACGGTACTGGCTCTTCAGCTACATCAGGAACTAGTTTAGTTAGTACAGGGCAGCCAAACTTAAGGACTACTATTCCTTTATCTTACGACCAGAGACATGCCATTTCAGCTTCAGTTGATTATCATTATGGTGATGGTAAAGATTATGACGGACCAGTTTGGTTTGGCGCTAATGTTTTCCAAAATGCTGGAGCAAATCTTATGCTTTCTGCAGGATCAGGAACACCTTATTCTCGCCAATCTAATATTACTCAGGAAGCTGCTGATGGAATTAATGACCGTTCAACTTTAGAAGGAAGTCTTAATGGTTCAAGATTACCATGGCAATTTAGAATGAATCTGAAAGTGAATAAATCATTTGAAATTAAATGGAATGATAAAAGGAGTTCAAATTTAAATGTATATGTACAAGTACAAAACTTACTTAATGCAAGAAATATAATAAGTGTTTACCGTGCAACTGGTAATCCTGAGGATGATGGATATTTAACTTCATCAGCAGCACAAAATGCAATTGATGCTAAAAATGATGCGGATGCCTTTAGGTATTTGTATTCTTTAGCTGTTAATAATCCTTCTCACTATAGTTTGCCAAGAATGTGGAGAGCAGGTATTAGCTTACAATTTTAATTAGATAATGAAAATGAGACTGAAAAACAGAGCATTTATGAATAATTCAATAAAACAAATAACAACTCTTTCTTTTGCCCTATTTACAATGGTGGCTTTTGCAAAGGAAAATGTTAACCAAGGTATAACTAATTCTGTAAATACTAAGGTTGCAGCTGGTTGTAATCCTACTACTACACAAACTGATTTAGATGTAAATAATGTAAGAACTACAATTATGGCTGGTGCTGATATGTGGTGGAATTTATCTGACGCACAATATGAAGTGCCAAAAGGTGGGAATAAACATTCTTTATTTGCCGGGTCATTATGGATTGGTGGAGTTGATGATGGAGGTCAGTTAAAAGTAGCTGCAATGACTTATCGTCAAGGAGGAAATGATTTTTGGTCTGGACCATTAAATGTAGATAATGCAACTATTTCAGCTGAGGAATGTACAAAATGGGATAAACATTTTAAAATAGAAAGATCTGATGTGGAAGAATATTATGCTCGTTTTGATACAGATCCAACTTATGTGATTCCAGCTTCTATTTTAGAATGGCCTGCTCATGGTGACCAGTCACTTGGGCAAGCTGAATTCTTAGCTCCTTTTCATGATGTAAACGGAAATGGAGTTTATGAGCCTTATAGTGGAGATTATCCTGATTTTAATGTTTCAGGTACCAATGATGACGCCTATCTTTTTGGTGATCAGAATTTATGGTGGGTATTTAATGATAAAGGAAATATTCATACTGAATCTCAGGCAGATGCCTTAGGATTAGAAATTCATGCTCAAGCTTTTGGTTTTGCTGCTGATAATGAAGTGAATGATATGACTTTTTATAATTATAAAATAATTAACCGTTCTACCTTGCCTTTGAATAACACCTATTTTGGACAGTGGGTTGATCCTGACTTAGGAAAATATGATGATGATTATGTAGGTTGTGATGTTGGTCTTGGTTTAGGATTTTGTTATAATGGTGATGCTGAAGATGAAGGAGCCACAGGTTATGGGTTTAACCCTCCTGCAATTGGTGTTGATTTTTTTCAAGGACCATTAGCTGATCCAAATGATGGAATTGATAATGATAGAGATGGAACTACTGATGAAGTTGGTGAACAGATTATTATGTCTAAATTCATGTATTTTAATAATGATGGTACTGTTACCGGAAACCCAAATAGTGGAACTGATTTTTACAATTACTTACAAGGAATATGGAAAGATAATCAGCCCATGACTTATGGTGGTGATGGACATGGCGGTGGTACTGGGTCAACAACTGATGAATGTGACTTTATGTTCCCAGGAACTTCTGATGCTACATTCCCAAATCAAGAATGGACAGAACAAACTGCAGGTAATATTCCAGCAGATAGAAGGTTTGTTCAATCAGCAGGACCTTTTACTTTGCAACCAGGTGCTGTTAATGAAATTACAACTGGTGTAGTATGGGCACGAGCAAAATCAGGAGGGCAAACAGCTTCTGTACAATTATTAAAAATTTATGATAGAGAGGCACAGGCTTTATTTGATAACAATTTTAATATCCTAAACGGACCTGATGCACCAGATTTAACAATTAGAGAACTAGATAAGGAATTAATCTTTACCATATCAAATGGTGAGACTTCAAATAATATAAATGAATCTTATTCGGAAAAAGATCCTTATATTACTAATCCTTTAAATAACCCTAACTATGAATTTCAAGGTTATTTAGTATATCAATTAAAGAATTCAACTGTCTCAGTTACTGATTTGGATGATTTAGATAAAGCAAGGTTGGTATATAGAAGTGATATTAACGATACTGTTTCTGGCATAATAAATCAATATCTTGATCCAATTCTTGGTGTATATACTCCAATTGAAGAAGTGGCTTCTGTATTAAGTGAGGGTGTTCTAGGTTCAGTTGATGAAGGCATTCAATATTCATTCCAAATTACAGAAGATAAATTTGCTTTAGGAAATACTCGTCTAGTTAATCATAAGACATATTATTTTATGTCACTTTCATATGGATACAACAGGGATGAGGAGAATTCAAGCCCTTATGCAGTGGATGATCTTGATTATGATGGTAGGAATCAACCTTATATTTCTGGAAGAAGAAATATTCAGGTTTATTCAGGTATCCCTCATTTTACTGAGCCTGATGCAGGAGGAACAACTCTTGGTGCAAACTATGGTGACGGTGTAGAATTAACACGTTTAGAAGGAACAGGAAATGGCGGAAATCTTCTAGAGCTTACTGAAACAACAATTACTGCAATTCTAGAAAGCCCTGATCATAGAGCAATGGACTTAACTTATAAGGCTGGTCAAGGTCCGATTGATATTTCAGTTGTTGATCCTGTAAAAATTCCTAAAGGAACCTTTATTTTAAAATTATTGGAACCAGTTATGACAAATGAAGGACTGATTACTTCTTACAGAAAATGGTCATTAATTAATGAAGAAACAAATTTTGTTAAAGCTTCAGCTAATCAAGATATTATTATAGGTACTGAGATTTATGTTTCAGAATTAGGATTAAATATTAAAGTAAAACAAGTAAGTAATCCTGGTGAAGACCCTGCTAGTATAGAGGGGAATGGTTTCATCTCTAGCTCTATTGAGTTTGAAGATATGAATGATAGATGGTTAACGGGTTTAGCTGATAGAGATGATGATGGATCTTCTTGGGGTTGGGGGTTGAACTGGATTAGATCAGGTTCCTATGCAAATGAAAATGTAGCTGTTCTAAGTGACCATAATAATTCAGTAAATTCAGATGGAGTTAATGTTATTAATAATCAAGATCCGAATGGTTCTTTTGAAGGTGCTATTATGCAAACAAATAATATCAGTTTCGAATTTTTTGATATTGAAGCAACTGGAGGTACTTGGACTCCTTACCGTTTTGCATCTTATTTTAATGATGGACCTGGATTAACTAGTATGATATCTAACCAGTCTAAACTGAATAAGATAAATTCTGTTGATATAGTATTTACAAATGATACTTCAAAATGGACAAGATGTTGTGTAGTTGAGGCGCAAGATAATGAAACATTATCTAATAGTCAGCAAGAAAAAATGAATCTAAGGAACTCTCCTTCAGTTGGTAAAGATGGTCAGCCAGATGCTAGTGGTACTATTGGTATGGGTTGGTTCCCTGGTTATGCTATTGATATTGAAACAGGTGAAAGATTGAATATTATTTTTGCTGAAGATTCATGGCAGACTTCTGAGAATGGTACAGATATGATTTGGAATCCTACTGCTAATATTGCAACTAAGGATCTTCCGCAATTTGATCCTTCTGCTCCTGCTGGAGAGCAGTTTAGTAATGGAAGTTATTTGCTCGGTGGTAAACATTTTGTTTATATTCTTAACGGAAATTCATCAGTGAAAGGAAGTGAAGATTATTTAAATGGCAATTTTTCGGAAGTTAATGATGCTCCTAATTATGATAAAGGAGCTTGGGTATATGCAAAACTGCTTAATGATATAAGTGGTGTTGGAAAATTTAGGGTATTTCAGAAAATTTCTTGGTGTGGAATTCCTTTATTGGCACCTGGAAGAACTTTAAAGACTCAAATTGGTACAGTAAAGAATGATGCAACCGTAAAGCTTAGAGTAACTAAGCCTTATAGACAGTATGAAACAGTAGCTCCTTTTATTGACTATAATAATGATGAAATTATCACGGATAATGAAATTATTGTTAAAGATAAAAATGTATCATTAGTTTTAGGTGAGAATTATATTGTTGCTTACCAAAATCCTAAAACCTCATGGGGAGGTAAGGTAGTTACACATGATGGAAATACTTATCAGCCAGGAGAATATTTTATAGCAACTACAACTTCATTTGAAGGTGTAAATGATAATCAAGAAAAAGCAAGAGTTATTGCATCTGTAGCATTAAATTCATTCAATCCAGTATATCGCTTTAGTACTGATGATATTGTAGCAGATAAAGGGAATTTAAGTGTTGCAAAAGATGCAATGGAATTAATTAATGTAGTTCCTAATCCTTATTATGGTTATTCTTCTTACGAAACAAATCAGCTTGATAATAGAGTTAAGATTACAAATTTACCACAACAAGCAATAGTTTCTGTCTTTACAGTAAGTGGTACGTTAGTGCGTAAGATTAAAAAAGATGATAATGTAACTTCAGTTGATTGGGATTTAAAAAATGATTTTGGAATTCCAATTTCAAGTGGATTATACATCATTCATGTAAGAGGAAAATTCTGGGATGCTGATGCTAAAGCATTTGTTGAAAAAGACAAAGTGATTAAGTGGTTTGGTGCATTGCGTCCTATTGACATGGATACATTCTAAAAAATAAAATTTGACGATAATAAATAGTATAGATATGAAACAAATTAATAACTGGATAAAAGCTACAACAATAATTGCTTTGATGATGCTTCCATTTCAAGAAGGTTTTGCTGGTAATGAGCAAAGATCAGGGCAGGCTGGAGCTTCTGAATTATTAATCAACCCTTGGGCAAGAACCTCTGGTTGGGCAGGTGCAAATGTTGCAGGTGTAAGAGGACTTGAAGGAATTTATTCTAATGTAGCTGGTTTGGCATTTACTCAAAAAACAGAATTGATTTTTACTCAAACTTCATGGTTACAATATGGTAGTAAAATGTTTGATGCGAATAGCTCTGTAAGTAATATCAGTTCATTTGGTTTTGCACAAAAAGTAGGCGAATCAGGTGTGCTTGGGTTTGCTGTTATGAGTATGGATTTTGGGGAAGTTGAAATTACAACTGTTGATTTACCTGATGGAGGTATAGGTACTTATTCACCTAAATTTATTAATATGGCAATCTCTTATGCTAAGGTGTTTTCTAATAGTATTTATGGTGGGGTTACTGTTAAAATGATTTCAGAACAAATTTCTAATACAGGTGCTAATGGAGTTGCTTTAGATGCTGGTATCCAATACGTAACTGGGAAAGAGGATAATTTAAAATTTGGAATTTCATTAAAAAATGTTGGACCAAGGATGTCATTTACTGGTGATGGGCTTTCATTTAGAGGGAATTTAAGTGATGAGTATAAAATGACTATCGAACAAAGATCTTCAGAGTTTGAATTACCAGCCTTATTAAATATTGGAATGTCATACGATATTAATATTCTTAATCATAGGCTAACTGGTGCTGGGACTTTTACTTCTAATGCATTCCAAAAAGACCAGTACCGATTAGGTTGTGAGTATGCTTATAATGAAATGTTTATGGTGCGTACAGGGTATACTTATGAAGATGGTATAAGAACTCCATCAACAAGAACTACTGCTTTAAGAGGTCCTTCTGCTGGTTTTACAGTGGAGTTGCCAATGGGTAATAATACTACTTTCGGTTTGGATTATTCTTACCGTCATACTGATCCTTTCCAAGGTTCACATACTATTGGAGCTAGGATTAATTTATAAAATAAAAACAAAACATATTATGCTCAGAAAGGAAGGTAACTTCCTTTTTGTGCGTTTATAAGCATAACAGATTATGAGTACAATATATTTATCACAAGAAGGATACGATAACTTAAAAGCCGAGTTAAATACTTTAAAGTCAGTAGATAGGCCTAGAGTAATTAATCAAATTGCAGAGGCAAGAGATAAAGGTGATTTATCTGAAAATGCAGAATATGATGCTGCAAAAGAAGCCCAAGGTTTATTAGAAGCACGAATTTCTAAATTAGAAAATGAAGTTGCAAATTCTAGAGTGTTGGATGAATCTGAAATGGATACTTCAACTGTGCATTTATTAACTAAAGTAACTATTAAGAATACAGCTAATAGCATGGAAATGACTTATGCTATTGTATCGGAAACGGAAGCTGATTTGGCTGCAAAAAAGATTTCTGCCACATCTCCTATTGGAAAGGGTTTGCTAGGAAAAGCGGTTGGAGAGATTGCTGATATTGAAGTGCCTAATGGAATTATGAATTTTGAAATTATTAAAATTGAAAGACTATAATGTCTAGTATCTTTTCCAAAATAGTTGATGGTGATATCCCTGCTTATAAAGTTGCTGAGGATGATAACTATTTAGCATTTTTGGATATTTTTCCTTTGGCAAAAGGGCATGTACTGGTTATTCCAAAAAAACATACCGATTATATTTTTGATATTGATACTGATGAATATTTAGAGCTTTGGAAATTTGCACAAAAAGTAGCTAAAGCAATGGATAAAGTGATTCATTGCAAAAGAATTGGAGTTGCTGTTATTGGGCTTGAGGTTCCTCATGCTCATATTCATTTAGTGCCGCTTAATAATGTATCAGATATTAATTTTGAACGACCAAAATTGAAATTTACAGAATCTGAAATGAAAGAGGTTGCATCTTTAATTAAATCAGCTATTTAAGTTTGTCAGGATTATCTTTTAAAAAAGCACCCCAACCCGTATAGTTTTTTCCTTTTCCTCCTGCAGGATTTCTTTGAAAGTAATGGCAAACAGCTGCTGCTAATCCATCACTTGCATCCAAATGTTTTGGCATTTCTTTAATGTTTAGTAGGGATTGCAACATGGAAGCAACTTGCTCTTTACTAGCAGTACCTTTTCCTGTGATTGCCATTTTTATTTTCTTTGGAGCATATTCAAATATAGGTACTTCACGATAAAGTGCAGCCGCCATAGACACTCCTTGTGCTCTTCCTAATTTTAACATGGATTGCACATTCTTACCAAAGAAAGGTGCTTCAACTGCAAATTCATCTGGTTTGTATTCATCAACTAATTGAAGAGTGCGTTCAAAAATTCTTTTCAATTTTAATTCATGCGAACCTAACTTTGATAAATGCAAAACTCCCATTTGAACCAATTCCATTTTTTTGCCTTTTATATGGATGATTCCATACCCCATAATTGTAGTTCCAGGATCTATCCCTAATATGATTCTATCAGTTTGCAATTGTTATCTTTGTAATTGAATTATACAACAAAACTAAGCAATGCTAAGCAAAAAAACGATTGGCTTCCTGTTAAAAATTGGAATTGTGGCATTTGCCCTTTTTTTCTTGTATCAGCAGCTTACTGCAAAAAGTGGAGTGGAACAAATTAGTTTTGATGCTATTTTGTTAAAGATAACTAATAATTATTTGATTATATTTTTAGTTGTGATTATGATGCTTTTAAATTGGTTTTTGGAAGCATTAAAATGGCGTTTTCTTATTGCAAAAGTTGAGAAGATATCTTTTAAGCGTTCTGTTAGGGCTATCTTTTCAGGAATTACAGTTTCCGCTTTTACGCCAAATCGAGTAGGAGAGTATGGAGGAAGAGTTTTTTGTTTAGATAAAGCAGATAGAATTCAGGCAGTACTTATTACTGTTATAGGATCAATGGCTCAATTGCTTACTACTATTATTTTTGGCTCAATTGGACTTTTGTATTTGCCTAGTTATAAATCAGATTTCTCACTTTTTTTTGACAATGTTTCCTTTGCTTATCCTGTTTTGGCTTTTATTCTTATTGTTCTAAATGTTTTGTTGGTATTACTTTTTTTAAATGCATCAGTAATTACCAATGTATTGTCCAAGATTTATTTTTTGAATAGATTTGAAAAATATAATGCAGTATTTTCATTTTATTCCTTTGAAGATTTATTGAAAGTTTTTGCTTATTCTGTTGCAAGATATGCTGTATTTACTACTCAGTTTTTTATCCTTTTGGAATTATTTGAAGTACAGATTTTATATACTGATGCCATAATACTTATCATGATTATGCTTTTTGTTATTTCAGTTATTCCTACTATTGCAATTACTGAAATTGGTGTGAGAGGTTCAGTAGCAGTATTCTTATTTGGTTTGATTTCAGCCAATACAATAGGTATTCTTTCGGCTACTTTTTTGCTTTGGGTCATTAACTTGTTAATTCCTTCTTTAATTGGAGTTGCATTTATCTTTATGCTTAAATTTTTCAGGAAATAATGTTATATGTAATTGCTTTTATTGTTTTGTTGTACTGGTTTCAAATCTCAAAATACCGTATAGGTTGGGATAAAATAAAGATAGAATCCCAACAAGAATTTACCCCAAAAGCTAGTGTAGTTATTGCAATTCGTAATGAGGAATCAGAAGTAAAACGACTGGTTAAGACTCTTAAAAAACAAATATATCCTACTGATTATTTGGAAATAATTTTGGTAAATGATCATTCTACTGATACTACTTTGGCTTTATTGGAACAGGTTGAAATGGATAATTTGAGAATTATAAATATGCCAGATGGTGAATTTGGTAAAAAGAATGCAATTTCAAGAGCGGTACAAGTTGCCAAGGGAGAAATTATTCTTGCTTCTGATGCTGACTGTAGTTTTACGCCTAATTGGGTGCAAACTATGGTAGCCTATTTTGCTAATGAGCAAATCAAATTAGTTTCAGGTCCGGTTACTTTTCATAAACAAAAAGGAATTTTTCAGAGTCTGCAGGCTTTGGAGTTTGCTTCATTAATTGGTTCGGGTGCTGGGGCAATTGGTATGGGAAATGCTATTTTTTGTAATGGAGCGAATATGGCTTATCGTAAAACTATTTTTTTGGAGGTGAATGATTTTGAAAACGACAAAGCAGTTAGTGGTGATGATGTTTTCCTGTTGCATAGCGTAAAGGAGAAATACAA
This sequence comes from Flavobacteriales bacterium, assembly GCA_018664745.1. GTDB lineage: Bacteria > Bacteroidota > Bacteroidia > Flavobacteriales > BACL11 > UWMA-0277. The sequence goes on from JABJNS010000066.1 coordinate 17,915, forward strand.
TAATGGAATTGCTTTTGCAAAAAATGAGAATGCCATAGTTACAACTGAAGGAGTTCAGACAATAAAAGGCTTTATTAATCAAAGAAAAAGATGGACAGCTAAGAGTAGCGGCTATAAGGATTGGGCAAGTATTTATACGAGTTTCCTGGTTTTGTTTACTAATGTAATTGGGGTGATATTGTTAGGATTATCCCTTTTTGATTTCACTTATTTGAACTATTTTCTTTATTATTTTGCGTTAAAGTTTTTGGCAGATTTATATTTATTACTTCCTGTTCTTAGTTTTTTTAATCGTAAGGATTTAGCAAAATGGATATTACCGTTTGAATTTTTTTATTCCTGTTATATCGTTTTGATTGTAATTTTATCATTCACCAATACCTTTGAATGGAAAGGCAGAACACATAAAAAATAAATGAAAGTAAATTCCTTAAATACATTAGCTTGGCAGAAGTTAAAACAGAATAAACTAGCTTTATCTTCTTTAGGATTTATTGTCATGTGTGTTTTGTTAGGAGTATTAACTGTTGTTGTTAGTCCTGATGGCAGCCCAATGGCAAATGAAATGCATATTGAATTAGCAACCCACCAACCTTTTACTAAAGTTATATTTTTGGAAACCCCAAAAGAATCTGTAAAAGAGGTTTCTTTTATGGAAGGTCTATTTTTTGGGAAGCCATTGCTTGTAACAAGAACTCCAATTGAAAAGTTTACTGAGCTTGAAAATGGAGTTTCTTATTTTCCGTATCAATCAGAATTAGTAAAAGTTCATATTGGAGATTATCAAATTAAAAACCAAACTTTTTATTTTGGAACTGATAAATACGGTAGGGATTTATTAAGTAGAATACTTTATGGAATTCGTATTTCTTTATCTGTAGGTTTTATAGCAGTATTTATTTCTTTGTTCATTGGTATTACTTTAGGGCTTGTTGCAGGTTACTTTAGAGGAAGAACGGATGATATAATTATGTGGTTTGTCAATGTTATTTGGTCTATCCCAACATTGCTAATGGTTATTGCAATTACTTTGGCTTTAGGAAAAGGGTTTTGGCAAGTATTTGTAGCAGTTGGGCTTACTATGTGGGTGGAGGTAGCTCGTATTGTAAGAGGGCAAGTCCTAGTGATAAGAGAGTTGGAATATGTAGAGGCTGGAAAAGCGTTAGCCTTTAAATCCTTTAGGATAATTTTCAAGCACATATTACCCAATGTAATTGGGCCAGTTATTGTGATTTCTGCAGCCAATTTTGCAGCTGCAATTTTAATAGAGGCAGGACTTTCCTTTTTAGGAATTGGTGCGCAACCACCTATTCCAAGTTGGGGTGGAATGATTAAAGATCATTATAGCTATATAATTATGGATAAAGCCTATTTGGCTATTATTCCTGGTATGGCGATAATGAGTTTAGTATTGGCTTTTATGATTTTGGGTAATGGTTTGCGTGATGCATTTGATGTTAGAAATTAAAAAACAGATTTAAAAATGGAACTAATATTTTCGGCACTAATTATTTTTTCACTGAGGTTGGCTGACCAAAGTTTGGGAACAATGAGAGCATTATTAGTTGCAAAGAATAAGCCAATTTATGCAGCTCTTATTGGTTTAGTTGAATCTGCAATTTGGATAGTTGCTATTTCACAAGTAATAAAGGATATTGATGACCCAGTTCTTATTGGTGCTTATGCAGCTGGTTTTGCAGCTGGAACTATTTTGGGCTCTTATATTGAGCGTATTGTTGGCGTAGGCAATATTGTGGTACGCGTTTTTTGTCCGGCTAATTCACCTTCTGTGGCAGAAAGACTGAGAGAAGATGGCTATGGCGTTACCATAATTGATGGAGAAGGTAAAGATGGGCCTGTGAAGATTTATCTTTGTGTAATTCCTAGGAGAAAATTAAAATCAGTACTTAATATGATTGAGGAAATAAACCCAAATTCTTTTATTACTACAGATATGGCGAACCCAACTTCACTTAAGAAATAAAATTATAAATAA
>JABJNS010000009.1 GCA_018664745.1 Flavobacteriales bacterium
AAAACTATTTGGGAACAAATTACTGGTGGATTAGAACAAGTAAATGTTGGCGGAAAATTGATGAATTCAAGAGCCTATGTAGCTAAGTTTAATTTTAATGGTTCTGATCAAAATAAAAAAGTTGGAGTACTATCTGGTGGGGAACGTAATCGTTTGCATTTAGCTATGACATTAAGGCAAGAGGCAAATGTGCTTTTACTGGATGAGCCAACCAATGATTTGGATGTAAATACACTGAGAGCATTGGAGGAGGGATTAGATAATTTTGCAGGTTGTGGTGTTATTATTTCGCATGATAGATGGTTTTTAGATAGAGTTTGTACTCATATTTTAGCATTTGAAGGAGATAGTAATGTGGTTTATTTTGAAGGTAGCTTCTCTGACTATGAAGAAAATCGTAAAAAACGATTGGGTGATATTTCTCCTAAGCGTATTAAGTATAGAAAGTTAAAGAGAGATTAAGTTCATTGGATTTAGACAATCATAAAGAGCAATTAAAGTTAAAAAGCAAGGAGAATATTCAGTTTTTTAAGCGCTTAAAAAGAATAAAACCCAAGGTTTTAGATAAGCTTATTCATCCTGCACATGAAGAGGTTTTTGAATGTACTGATTGCCTAAAATGCGCAAATTGTTGCAGTACAACAAGCCCTCTTTTTACGGATAAAGATATTAGTAGAATTGCAAAATATTTACGGATAAAACCTTCAGCTGTAGTTAGTCAGTATCTAAGAATTGATGAAGATAGGTTTTATGTTTTGAAAAAAGCACCTTGTACTTTTTTGGGAGATGATAATTACTGTTCAATTTATGATGCTCGACCAAAAGCATGTAGAGAGTTCCCGCATACTGATAGAATAAAACAAAATCAATTGTTAAATTTAACCGAAAAAAATATTGAAGTTTGCCCTGCTGTTTTCAGCATTATTGAAAAAATAAAACTAACCTTAAAATAAATAATCATGACTAAGAATTTACTTTTTGCATCTGCAATCCTATTAATTACTTCTTGTACTTCTAATCCTAAAACGGAAGAGGAAGTAATGGTTGAAACTCTTGTTGAGAATTCACTTACTTTAGAATTTGCATCTAAAAATCCAGAAGTTAAAAAAGAAGGAACACATGTTAGTGCATCTGAAATGCTGCATTTATCTTTAACTGATAATTCTCAAAGTGACTTTGTTGGAAAATCATTAACTTTAAATAATACTATTGAAGGAGCAATTAATTTCTCATCAAGAAATGATAGTATTTTTTGCAATGCACCTACTTCTTTAATATTAATGAGTATGCCTCCAAAACCAGGTGTTCTGCCATCTACGATAGCTGCAAATGCTGAATTTTATGTTACTCCTATGAGTTTGCTTAAATTTGAGTCAGTTAACATTATGTTTGTTGGTTTAGGAGAGTAAACATCTCTCATGCAAAAATACATTGCACTTTTAAGAGGAATAAATGTAAGTGGTCATAAGATTATTAAAATGGCTGATTTACGAGCCTTATTCTGATATTGATTTTTTTTAATAAATTAAATGCTTTTCTCTTTTTTCCTTAAATTCTTCTAAACCCTCTTGCCAACTTTCTTTTATTTCTTTTTGCGTTTTCTCTGCAATAATTTGTTTTCTGAGTTTATCAGTTCCTGCTAGTTTATCAAAAAAGTTATTGAAGAATTCTTCTTTTTCAGGGCATTGCTTATAGGCTTCAATTATCCAATTTAAGTTAATGGTAGTTAAGGATTTTTCTATTCTTAAATCAGTTCCAAAACATTCTTTATTTTCATGCTTGGGATACTTACTTCCCGCCCCACTTTTTGGAGTAAAAGAATAATCGCCCTCTAAATAAGGCGCACCAAAATGCTGAAAAGGATAAGCTGTTCCTCTGCCAATACTTACTGTTGTTCCTTCAAACAAACAAAGGCTAGGGTATAAATTAATAGCCCTTGCATTAGGCAAATTAGGTGAGGGTTTTATGGGTAAATCATACTGCATTTTATGATTGTAATTCTCCATTTCTATTACGGTCAAATTACATTTTGTAGAAATCCAATGTTCATCATTTATCATTTTGGCGTATTCTCCTATAGTCATTCCATGTACAATTGGAATAGGATGCATGCCCACAAAACTTTCAAAACTTTCCTCTCTTATTGGTCCATCAATATAATCCCCGTTTGGGTTGGGTCTATCCAATACTATTACGCTAATGTTGTTTTCTGCAGCTGCTTCCATTATATAATGTAGGGTAGATATATAAGTGTAAAATCGTGCTCCTACATCTTGTATGTCAAATAAAATTACATCTATTTCCTCTAAATGTTCTGGGTAAGGTTTTTTGTTTTTTCCGTAAAGGGAGATAATAGAAAGTCCTGTTTTGCTATCTATTCCATCTTCAATTTTAGCCCCTGCATCAGCTTTTCCTCTAAAACCGTGTTCTGGTGAAAATACTTTTACAACATCAATTCTTAAGCTGAGCAAACTGTCAACTAAATGTGTATTGCCAATCATAGATGTTTGGTTTCCTACCACTCCAACTTTTTTATTTTTTATTAGAGGAAGGTAATCATCAAATCTTTCGGCTCCTAATCTTAAATTTTGTGCATTTGCACTAAAAGTAAGTAGGAGTAAACTTATGCAGATTATTTGTTTTATTTTCGCCATCAAGATGAATGTTGAATATTTTATAGCTAAACGATTATTTACTGCAAAGGAAGAAAATAATACTTACACCAAGCCTATTTTTCGTATTGCAATTTTGGCTATTGCGCTTTCTGTGGCGGTTATGCTTGTTTCAATTATGGTTGTTACTGGCTTTAAAAAGGATATTTCTAATAAAATTATTGGTTTTGGATCTCATATTACTATTTCTAACTTTACGAATAATCAGTCCTATGAAAGTGAGCCGATTAGTGTAGAACAAGATTTCTATCCTTCAATTACTGCTGTTGAGGGAGTAAAGCACATCAGCACTTTTGCTACTAAGGCTGGGATAATTAAAACTGCTGATGAAATACAAGGAGTAGTGCTTAAGGGTGTTTCATCTGATTATGATTGGACTTTCTTTAAGGATAATTTGGTAAGTGGTTCAGTTTTTGAAGTTAA
>JABJNS010000067.1 GCA_018664745.1 Flavobacteriales bacterium
AATAATATTTTTGCAAAAAAAAGCCAGACACTTGTCTGGCTTTTTTTATAAACTAATACCTATTTTACAATCCCCCACACATATCTTCTGGGCGTACCCAAGCGTCAAACTCTTCAGCAGTTAGGTAGCCTAAATTAACTGATTCTTCTTTTAAGGTAGTACCGTTTTGGTGAGCAGTCTTTGCAATTTTAGCTGCCTTTTCGTAACCAATTTTTGTGTTTAATGCCGTAACTAGCATTAGGGAATTATCTAAATTCTTTTTTAGATTTTCGTAATTTGGTTCTATTCCAATGGCACAGTTTTCGTCAAAAGAAACACAAGCATCTCCAATTAAACGAGCGGATTGCAAGAAGTTAGCAGCCATAACAGGCTTAAAAACATTCAGTTCATAATGCCCTTGCATTCCTCCTACTGTTATTGCAACATCATTTCCCATTACTTGTGCGCAAACCATAGTTATTGCTTCACATTGTGTAGGGTTTACTTTTCCTGGCATTATAGATGAGCCTGGTTCATTAGATGGGATGATAATTTCACCAATTCCACTTCTTGGTCCTGATGCTAATAGACGAATATCATTTGCAATTTTATTCAAGGAAACCGCTAATTGTTTTAAAGCACCATGGCTTTCTACTATTGCATCATGTGCGGCTAATGCTTCAAATTTATTTTCAGCAGTTACAAAAGGTAATTCTGTGAAATCAGCAATATATTGAGCTACTAGTTCAGAATATCCTGCAGGGGTATTGATTCCTGTGCCAACAGCTGTTCCTCCTAATGCTAACTCAGATAAATGATATAAAGTATTATTTAGTGCTTTTAGTCCATGGTTCAACTGAGAAACATAGCCAGAAAATTCTTGTCCTAAAGTAAGTGGAGTTGCATCCATTAAATGAGTACGCCCAATTTTCACTACTTTATTAAACGCAACTGACTTAGCTTCTAAAGTATTACGCAATTGTTCAATTCCTGGAATTGTATTTTCTATAATTGTTTTATAAGCTGCAATATGCATTCCTGTAGGGAAAGTATCATTTGAGCTTTGTGATTTATTTACATCATCATTCGGGTGAATTGCTTTTGTTTCATCTTCTAAAGTTCCACCATTTATAACATGTGCTCTATTTGCAATTACCTCATTAGTGTTCATGTTACTTTGTGTTCCACTCCCTGTTTGCCAGATGACTAAAGGAAATTGTTTATCATGTTTCCCTTCTAGTATTTCATCACATACTTTTGAGATTAAATCTCTTTTTTCTTCAGTAAGAACACCCAACTCGCAATTGGTATGAGCTGCTGCTTTTTTAAGGTAGGCAAATCCATAAACAACCTCTAAAGGCATGCTTGCTGCAGCACCAATTTTAAAGTTATTTCTACTTCTTTCAGTTTGGGCTCCCCAGTATTTGTCTGCTGGAACTTGTACTTCCCCCATTGTGTCTTTTTCTATTCTATATTTCATCTTAAAATGTTTTGATAGTTTTATTTGTTGTTGTTTCTTTGTGCAAAATTAATGATTATGAAATTTCTAGGCTTTTTAATATTTGTTTTTGTTTTCCTAATGGCATTTTGGTGTATTATCTTCCTTGCTAGCGTTATTCCTTACTTTATATTTGTTTGGGCTAAAGAGGGGAAATTAGAAGAAGATCAAATTCCTGCTTAAGCGAACAAGCTTAATACATTTTCTGGTGGCCTTCCTATAACTGCTTTATTGTTTTTAACAACAATTGGGCGTTCAATAAGTTTAGGGTTTTCAGTCATAGCATTTATTATTTCTCTTTCCGTTAATTCTTTTCCCTTGTAATTCTCTTTCCAAATTGTTTCTTGTGTTCTTACAAGTTCAATTGGTTTGATGTTTAGTTGAGATAAAAGTACCGTTATTTCTTCAGCTGAAATCGGATTTTTAAGGTATTCAATAATTTCGAATGCTGAAGTTTCTCCCTTTATTATTTCAAGTGTTTGTCTGCTTTTACTGCACTTAGGATTATGATATATTTTCATGTCTTTTATTTCTGTCCAAATTCCATTAAATATGCTTTTATAAAAGCATTTAAATCTCCATCTAATATTTTCTCTGGGTTTGATGATTCATGACTAGTTCGTAAATCTTTCACCATTTTATAGGGGTGCAATACATAACTTCTGATTTGAGAACCCCACTCAATTTTCTTTTTTGAACCTTCTAACTTATTTTTTTCTTCTTGTTTTTTTCTAATCTCTAATTCATAAAGTTGAGACTTTAATAATTGTATAGCTTTAGCTTTATTTTCTAATTGAGATCTTGATTCAGAATTCTCAATTGTAATTCCTGTTGGTTTGTGTTTTAATCTTACTGCTGATTCAGTTTTATTCACTCCTTGCCCTCCAGCACCACTTGCTCTAAAGGTGTCCCAACTTATTTCTGATGTGTCAAGATTAATTTCAATACTCTCATCTGCTAATGGGTAAACGAATACGGATGCAAAAGTGGTGTGTCGTTTTGCATTAGAATCAAATGGAGAAATTCTCACTAATCTATGTACACCATTTTCTCCTTTTAAATGCCCAAAAGCGAAATCACCTTCTATTTCTATTGTTACTGACTTTATTCCTACTGGTTCTGCTTTTTGTATGTCAAGAGTTTTTACTTTGTATTTGTTTTTTTCTCCCCACATTAAATACATTCTCATAAGCATTTCTGCCCAATCTTGCCCCTCAGTTCCTCCTGCTCCTGGGTTTATAGTCATTATTGCTGAGAGGCTATCTTCCTCTGCACTTAGCATATTCTTAAACTCTAATTCTTCAACTGAATCTTTTGTTTTTTCAAGTTGAATGTCAAGTTCTTCTTCACTTGCTTCCAGTTCTAATAAAACAGCTAGTTCATCAATGTTATTGACTACTGCATTATAAGATTTTAACCAACTTTTAAGTGTGCTTAATTTTTTGAGTAAGACTTGTGCTTCTTTAGGATTGTCCCAAAATTCATTTTGCTGGGATTCAGTTTCGTAAGTATCTGCCTCTCCTTGCTTTTCTTTAATACCAATAAACTTATAGAGTTCGTCTTTTCGTGAAGTGAGTGCTTTTATTTGTTCTTGGCTTACCATTGGTCAAAAGTAATTATTTATCGCTTAACTCTCTTATTTTATCCCATACCAAATTACTTTCAAATCCTCTTTGTATCAAAAAGTTAGCAATTTTTGTTTTGCGGGAAAAATGATTTTTATCTTTTAATGTAGATTTCTTTTGATGAAATAGTTTTTCAAGGACTTGATTATAGTCATTTTTATCAATTTCTTGTAAACCAATATTTATGCAAATTGTTGAAATCTGTTTGCGCTTGAGCTCATTGGTTATTTTGCGTTTTCCCCAATTTTTCATTCTGAACTTTCCTCTACAAAAAGAAACAGCATATCGTTCTTCATCTACAAATTTTTCATTGATAAGAATTTCAAGAATATGGTCTTTGGTAGATTGTTGTAAACCCCATTCCCTCATTTTTTCAAGAACATCCCACTGGCACCTATCTTGCAAAGCACAATAATTTTTGATGCGTTCAATTGCAATACTGATGTCATAAACTCTTTTATTGTGCATTTTTCAAAAGTACTAAATCTGATTATAAATACTACTTTTGCAGCTATGCAAAACAAACAAGCAATTACTCTTTTATTTTTAGCAAATATTATTTCTGGTTTAGCTCAGGGGATAAGTATGGTGGCTATTCCTTGGTATTTTGTTAAAATTGTTGAGCGGCCAGAACTTTTTGCATCTGCTTATATTGTAATTACCTTTCTTACTTTATTTTGGGGCTTGTATGCAGGTGCCTTAATTGATCGCTACTCTAGAAAAAAACTTTTTATAGTAATCAATATTGTATGCGGCCTATCTATTGGAGGTATAGCTTTATATGGTTTCCATACCTCTTATTTAACTGATTTCTTAGTCATTCTTGTTTTTGGAATTACTATCTTTAATTATAATGTGCATTATCCTAATTTGTATGCTTTTGGGCAGGAGATTACAGAGCCTAAAAATTATGGAAAATTGAATTCCTACATTGAAGTGCAAGGGCAAACAACCTCAGTATTGGCAGGGGCTTTTGCTGCATTATTGTTAACGGGTACACAAAATAATATGTTAGAAATTGCAGGATTTACTTTTCATCTTCCATTTGATATTAATGCTTGGAAAATATATGAGGTATTTTTAATGGATGCAATAACTTATGTAGCTGTAATCTTTATTTTCTTGTTGATGAAATATAAACCTATCATAAAGGAACAAGTGCATAAAGGAAATCTATTTTCTCGTTTGAAAGGAGGTGTGCAATATTTGAAAGACCATCCAATAATATTTATTTTTGGCTTTCTTTCCTATATGCTTTTTGCCTTCACTTTGGTTGAGGTTCATGTAATTCTCCCTTCCTATGTCCATAAATTTTTGGAGATGGATGGAAATGTATATGCCTCTGCTGAAATTTATTATTCCATGGGGGCAATTTTTTCGGGGGTGTTAATCCTTAGGGCATTTAGGAAGATGAATACGGTAGCTTCTATTATTATCTTGCTAGTAGTAGTGTCCTTTGCTTTTTATGCAATGGCAATATATAAATTACTTTGGGTGTTTTTTGCAGGAAACCTTATCCTTGGGATTGCTAATGCAGGTGTTCGTATTTTAAGGACAACTTATATTTTTAACCATGTCCCTAATAATCTTATTGGTAGAGCAAACTCTGTTTTTAGCTCCTTAAACATTATTGTTAGAATGATAATGATTGGCGCTTTTGCCTTGCCATTTTTTAATATTGATGACAATATTAGATGTGGATATTTTGTAGGTGTGGGGTTGATGTTCTTAACGCTTATCCCTTTAGTTTTTTGGTATAAGCGAATTATATCAGCTGAAAAAAAGTAACTTACTTTACTACAGTATATTGTAATAGGTGTAATCTTTCATCTCCTGTAATGCTTATCTTTCTTCCAAACTTATTTGCCCATTGTTTGCTGATTGATGAAGAGAACCATCCTTCTTTTTTATTAATATAACTTGCTACAAAAGGATGTGTTGAAATATGAATATTCCCTTTGCGTGTTTCAGTAAGGTTGTGCAATTTAGTTTCAATTTGATCAATCAACAATAAGCTAGAGTCTATCTTTCCATTTCCTGAACACATAGGGCAATTTTCCTGAGTATCAATATTCATTTCAGGACGTACTCTTTGTCTTGTTATCTGTACGAGTCCAAAGCGAGTTGGAGGCAAAACATGGTGTTTTGCTTTGTCAGTACTCATGGCTTCTTTCATTTTTTCAGTCAAGAGCTTCCTATTTTTCTCTTGCTTCATGTCAATGAAATCAACAACAATAATACCTCCCATGTCTCTAAGGCGTAATTGTCTTGCTACCTCTTCTGCTGCTTCTAGGTTGACAGCTAATGCATTTGCTTCTTGATCTTTTTTAGAATCTACTTTTTTTCCACTATTTACATCAATTACATGTAAGGCTTCAGTGTGTTCAATTACTAGGTAGGTTCCTTTTTTCATAGTTACATTTTTTCCAAAAGCACCTTTTATTTGTTTGGTTACATTAAATTCCTGAAAAATAGGAGTGTCTTTTTTATGCAATTTAACAATCTTTTCTTGGTCAGGAGAAATGCGAGCAAGATATTCCTTTAGCTCTTCCTGAACTTCAGGACTATTAACATGAATACTATTGAATTTTGCACTTAATAAATCTCGTAAGATTGCGGCTGAACGGTTAAGTTCTCCTAATACTTTAGTGTTAGGTTCTGCATCTTTCAGTTTTTTGCTAATAATTTGCCATTTTTTGTACAGATTTTTTAAATCTCTATCAAGTTCGGCAACCTTTTTTCCAGTAGCTACAGTACGGATGATTACTCCAAATCCGTGTGGCTTTATACTTCTGATTAATTTTTTAAGTCTTGCTTTCTCTTCAGGGTCAGCAATCTTCTGAGAAATAGAAACTCGATCAGAGAATGGTAGTAATACCATATATCTTCCTGCAAGAGAAATTTCAGTAGTTAACCTAGGTCCTTTGGTGGAAATTGGTTCTTTAGAAATCTGAGTAAGAATTAAATCTCCCCCCTTTAAAGCATCATTAATTTTTCCTTCTTTCTCAAGATTTTTCTCTTTCTTAAAGTTTTTTAAGGAGGATGTATTTAGCTTTTTGTCAATTGCCTTTCGTGTAAAATTCTTAAAAGAATTGAACTGAGGTCCAAGATCAAGATAGTGTAAAAATCCATCTTTTTCATAGCCAACATTTACAAATGACGCATTTAACCCAGGAACTGTCTTTCGGACTTTTCCTAGGTAAATATCACCTACTGAAAAATTGTTATCGTGCTTTTCTTTATGAAGTTCTATTAGAAGTCCATTCCGCAAAAGCGCAATCACTACTTCAGAAGGCCTTGAGTCGATTATTAAATCGTATTTCATGGCTGTTCGTTTAAGAAACTAGAGTTAAAACTAAAGTTTATTTAGTTTTATGTCTATTTTTTCTTGAACGCTTCTTGCGTTTGTGAGTAGCGATTTTTAATCTTTTCTTTTTCTTTGCTCCTGACATAATTTATTTTTTTAGCTTATTAAAAAGCTTATTTTACATTATTCTTTACTTCCTCAACAAATACTTTTGCCGGCTTAAATGCTGGAATATGGTGTGCTGGGATAATAATAGTTGTGTTCTTTTTGATATTCCTACCTGTTTTCTCTGCTCTCTTCTTAGGTTTAAAAGTTCCAAACCCTCTTAAGAATACAGCTTCATTAGCTGATATTGAATCCTTGATTTCATTCATCATTGATTCAACAATTGCTAAAGTAGTTAATTTTTCTACTCCTGTTTTTTCTGAAATCTTACTAACAAGTTCTGCTTTTGTCATCTTTATGCTATTGTATATTAAATTCTTGACTAATTTTGAGCCTGCAAATATATTAAAAAAAAATAGCTCAGCTATTATGAGTTTATCTTTTTTATAGAGTTTATTGTTTTATTTTTCAAAGAGTTATGGATTTTTCAAATAAGTTAGTTAATTGGTATCAGGTTAATAAAAGAGATTTGCCTTGGCGGAATACTGCCAATGCTTATTATATTTGGCTTTCTGAAATTATACTACAGCAAACAAGAGTAGCGCAAGGAATGCCTTACTACCTTGCTTTCGTGAAAGTTTTCCCTAAGGTTGAAGATTTAGCAAATGCATCTGAAGATGAGGTGTTGAAAATGTGGCAAGGGTTGGGTTATTATTCCAGAGCTAGAAATTTGCATTTTACTGCTAAAGATATTGCTAATAATTATGATGGAATGTTCCCAGAGGATCATAAGAAAATATTAGCATTAAAAGGAGTAGGGGCATATACTGCTGCAGCTATTGCTTCTTTTGCATTTGGTATGCCTTATGCTGTAGTGGATGGAAATGTAATTCGTGTTTTAAGCAGAATTTTTGGTGTAGATACTCCTTTTGATTCAACTCTTGGAAAGAAACAATTTGCAGAGTTGGCGCAAGAACTTTTAATTAAGGACAATCCTTCAGAATATAATCAGGCAATTATGGAGTTTGGTGCTATGCAATGTAAGCCAAAATCTCCTGATTGTAGCGTATGTCCTATGCAAGATTTTTGTGAGGCGTACAATAAGAATATAATTGCTGAGTTGCCAGTAAAGTCAAAAAAGATAAAAGTTAAGAATAGATATCTTCATTTTTTAATGATTGAGCAAGAAGAGCATGTTTATTTGGGAAAAAGAAAAAAAGGAATTTGGACTGGATTGTATGAGTTTCCTTTTTTAGAATTTGACTATAAGATAAGTGAGAATAATGTGATAGAGTCAGAAGAATGGATTAGCATTTTCAATGGTGCTAAAGTTGAAATAATCTCAGTTTCTACTGAGTTTATTCATGTGCTTTCACATCAAAAAATACATGCTCATTTTTGGAAAATAAAAACTCAAAATGTTCAATTGAATAATTTTGATTTTATTGAGGTAAAAGATTTGTTGAGTTATCCTGTTTCTCGCTTAACAGAAAAGTATTTTGAGACAATAGAATTAATATAGATTTTATATATTTGTTGAAATTCTAATTTAAATAATTGTAGTTATGGCTGGAGTAAATAAGGTGATATTGGTAGGGAATTTAGGAAAAGATCCTGAAGTGAGGTATCTGGATAATGGTGTTGCGGTGGCAAATTTTTCTTTAGCTACAACTGAGAATTATAAAAATAAAGCAGGCGAGCGTGTGAGCCAAACAGAATGGCATAATATTGTTCTTTGGAGAGGTTTGGCGGAAGTTGCTGAAAAATACCTTAAAAAAGGAGCTAGCGTGTATATTGAAGGAAAAATAAAAACTAGAAAGTGGGAAGATAAAGAAGGGGATACTAGATATAATACTGAGATATTAGCGGATAATATGACTATGCTAGGAGGGAAGCAATCACAAGAAAGTGGATCGCCAGCAACTCCTGCTGATACTGCTACCGATAAGGCAGATGATTTGCCATTTTAATTAAATAATTTATAGTTTGGAAGAGGATCCTGTCCCGATAATTTTATCAGTTTTTAGTGGAGTAGAATTGCATTTATTGAATGCAGAAGTACTTACAAGTTTATTTGTTGTTTTAGTGTTAATCATTTGTTCTGCATTTATTTCTGGTGCTGAAGTTGCTTACTTTTCATTAAGTTCTAGTGAGTTAGATGATCTAGAAAAAGAAAAGGAAAGTAGCGTTATTCTTCAGTTGTTAAAAAAACCAAATCAGCTTTTAGCTACTATTTTAATTGCCAATAATTTCATCAATATTGCTATTGTTATTTTTTCTGCTCACTTAACTTCTTTAGCTATTTCTTTTCCTGAAGGATCGCCATTGGAATTTATTTTTCAAGTTGTTGTAATTACTGTTTTATTGGTGCTTTTTGGTGAGATTACTCCAAAGGTATATGCTAATCAGAATGCAAAACAGTTCTCGACAAATATGGCTAAACCACTCTTGTTCTTACAAAGAGTATTTTATCCATTAAGTTATTTATTAGTAACAACTACTAATTTTATTGATAAGCGTTTGGCACAAACGCAAACAGAAGTTTCTGTTGAAGAGATTACAAAAGCTTTAGATATAACTGAGCACGAAAGCAAGGAGGAGGAAAGGAGAATATTAAGGTCAATTGTTGAGTTTGGAAATACAGATGTAAAGGAGGTGATGAAATCTCGAGTAGATGTATTGGCAATTGAGCATAAAACAAAATTTAGAGAGGTACTGCAAATGATAATTAGTTCAGGTTATTCTCGTATTCCTGTTTATAAGGAACAATTTGATGCAGTTTTGGGGATATTATATATTAAGGATCTGATTCCTTTTTTGGATGAGGAAGATGGTTTTGATTGGATTAAGTTATGCAGACCTCCTTATTATGTTCCTGAAACAAAAATGATTAATGATTTGCTAAAGGAGTTTCAAGTTAAGAAAAATCATATTGCTATTGTGGTTGATGAGTATGGGGGAACTTCAGGTATTGTAACTCTGGAGGATGTTTTAGAAGAAATTGTTGGAGAAATTAATGATGAGTTTGATGGAGATGAGAATGTTTATTCTAAATTAGATGATCATAATTATATATTTGAAGGGAAGATTTCATTGATTGATTTTTTGAAAATTGTAAGAGGTGAAATTGATTATTTTGATGAAGTAAAAGGAGAATCTGATTCTTTGGCAGGTCTAGTACTTGAATTGGAAGGAAAGATTCTTAAAATTGGTGATGTTTGTAGAATTCCTCCTTATACTATGCTTGTTGAATCAGCAGATGTGAGGAGGATTAAGCGATTAAAAATTACCATTGATGAAAGCTAGTTTTTTATTTTTTATTTCCGTTTTGCTAATAGCTTGTAGTGCTGACTATACTCCAAAGCCAAAAGCACTTATAAAATTAGATTTCCCTAAAAAAGTATATGAAAAGTTGGATTCTGATTGTCCTTTTTCTTTTGAAATCCCAATATATAGTCAATTAAATGAAAAGGAAAATAGTTGTTTAATGGATTTATCCTTTCCTCAGCAAAAAGGGGTATTGTATATTTCTTATTTTTCACTTGAAAATAATTTAGAGGCTCATACTAAACAATCTCAAAAACTAGCTTACAAGCATAATGTATCAATTGATGCTATTAGAGAAAAGGTGTATGTGAATGACTCTTTAAAAGTATATGGTGTACTATATGATTATAATGGGATATCAGCAACATCCACACAGTTTTATCTGACTGATAGTGTTAATCATTTTTTTAGAGGAGCACTTTATTTTGATACAGAAGTAAGTGATTCCATATTACCAATTAACCTCTTTTTAAAGTACGATATTAAACACTTGATTGAGACTTTTTACTGGAAATATAAGTAAGCCTTATCACTGAAAGTAAAAGTATAATTGCAATAAATTGATGGGTGGTAGCAGTATGAATCTGTACTCGTAATAATAAGGTAGTAATCCCTAAAATAATTTGAATAATCACCAATACAAAGATTAAATTACCTGCACTTTTTAAAGTGGTTTTTCTAGTCTTATTGTAAGTAATGAGTGAAATGGCAAATATAACCCAAGCAAATAAGCGGTGGAAAGCCTGAATATCAAAACTGTTGTTGGCTAAACTAAAATCATTTGCATTTCTAAAAGTGTAGCCAAAGATGCTTTCAAAGATTCCTCCATCAACAGGCAGTAAATACCCTGCTTTTAATCCTGCCACAAAAGCTCCATAAATTATTTGAATGACTAAAGCGATTGCAAGCCATTTACTGAGTTTATTAATTATTTTATTAGGCTTTTTTTCAACATTGTTAAAGCTAAGTGTTAACCAATAAATATAGCACATCAATCCAAAAGCAGTTACTAGGTGTATTGCTAACCGATAATGACTTACAGCTGGAACATCAACTAGTCCGCTTTTTACCATGAACCAGCCTAAAAACCCTTGCAATGCTCCAAGTCCTAAGAGAATAGTTAGTTGTATTTTTTGCTGAGAACTGAACCATTGTTTTTTCCAAAATATAATGAAAGGAATAATGAATATTAATCCAATTAATCTTCCTAGGATTCTGTGTAAGTATTCCCAAAAGAAAATAGATTTGAATTCATCTAAGCTCATTCCTTTATTTATTTTTTGGTATTCAGGAAATTGCTGATATTTCGCAAATGTTTCTTGCCATTGCGTTTCATTTAGGGGTGGAATTGTACCTGCAATTAATTTCCATTCCACCATAGAAAGTCCTGAGTGAGTTAATCGAGTAATACCACCTATAATAATTATCAATGCTATAAGTATTAGCCCAGAATAAAGCCAAGTAGTTGTGATTTTTTTTTGTTGTGTATTCATTGGGGCAAAAATAACTAACCTATATTTGTCGCCAATAAAATCTTATGGAAAAATCACTAAAAAATTATTTTGCGCTTTTATTTTTAGCTACTGTTTGGGGGAGCTCATTTATTTTGATGAAAAAAGGGTTGATAGTTTTTAGTGATGTTGAGGTAGCTGCTTTGCGTTTATTTATAGCTTTTCTGTCTCTAGTACCTTTCTTGTTTAAGGCTTTTAAAAAAGTTAAGGAAAAGCATATATTACCTATTGTTATTATGGCTTTATTTGGAAATGGTATTCCTGCTTTTTTATTTACAAAAGCACAAACTCAATTAGATAGTTCTTTAGTAGGAATTCTTAATTCCCTAGTGCCATTATTTACATTGTTGCTTGGGATGTACTTTTTTAAGTCCAAGCCTAGTAAGGAAAATATAACAGGTGTTTTATTAGGGTTTTCTGGTGCAGTACTTCTTACTATGTATTCTATGGGTGGTGAAGTTGAGGTTAATAGTTATGTGTTGTTGGTTATATTAGCTACAGTAATGTATGCAATTAGTATTAATGTAATTAAAAAATATTTGCAGGGAATTGATGCGCTTTCTGTTACTGCATTGGCTTTCGCAATTATAGGTCCGTTTTCAGGTTTTTATATTTATAATGCTGATTTTTTAGCACTTGCACAAACAGATAAAGGGGTAGAAGCTTTGTTTTATATCTCTTTATTGGCTGTGGTAGGAACTTCTTCAGCAGTTGTTATTTTTAATAAATTGATCAATAGATCATCAGCAATTTTTGCTTCTTCTGTTACTTATCTAATCCCTATTGTTGCTATTTTATGGGGAGTTTTTGATGGTGAAAAAGTAACACTCATTCATTTGATTTCAGTTGCAGTAATATTAAGCGGAGTGTATTTAGTTAATAAAAAAAGCCCAACTAAATAGCTGGGCTTTTTTGTAGATTTTTAATAAGATTACTTAACAGTCATTTTCTTTTCTACACTTCCATCATCATATATGTAGAATAAAGGTGTGTTTGTTTGTTTGTCGGAAGTTATTCTTCCTAATACATCAACAATTTTCACTAGTGTTTTGTTGTTGTTTGTATTTTCGTTAAGTCCTACACTTCCCTCACAGTTATTTGTTAGCATATTTGATCGGTATAAATTTATAGCTGCAAGCATTCTAGTTTTCTGCCCATTAGTAAATAGGTTCATACAAGCATCATTTGTGTAATCCATGTAGTTCATGAACATTTCTCCATTATTCCCTGTTCCAGTACAAGAAGAAGATTTTGGGAAAGAAGGACATCCATAATTATCTTGTTCGTGTTTTGGTGTGTCGGAAACTTGGTCATTTCCACAGTAATTATCACCCCAAATATGTTCTAAGTTAAGCCAGTGTCCTACTTCATGTGTTGCTGTTCTCCCTTTATGGTAAGGAGTGTGATTTGAGTTGCCAAAATATTTATACCCAACAACTACTCCGTCATTGCTTCCAATCCAATTACTTGGAGGTGTTGCGTATCCTAGTAATCCACCTCCCAAATCACAAACCCAAATGTTTAAATAGTCATCATTTGGCCAAGCATCAATTCCTCCTGATGATGTTTCCTTCACAGGGTTGCCATTTATACTAAAAGAAGTTTCATTTGTTTGTGTTCTAGTAATTCCGTTAGTTGTATTTCCATTTGGACTAGTTTGTGCTAGACAGAATTGAATATCACAATCAGCTGCAATACTTTGCCATACACTAGGAGTATTTATTTTATCAATATTAGTTCTACTAAAATCTGCATTTAAAATATCAATTTGAGATTCAATTTGAGCGTCAGAAATATTTTCAGCATTAGTATTCCATACAACATGTACTACAACAGGGATAGTGATAATTGTTTTCTCACTATGGTTTGGGTGATTTTCAATCCATTTTTTAGTTTGTGTATTTACTTTTTCTTTTGCAATTGCATATTCAGGGTTATTTGCAATCATACTTAAAGTATGCGCTTCTGTTCCACACCTTTCTTGTGCAGTCGCAATTAAGCTTAATGTAGCTATTAGTAGGATAAAAATTCTTTTCATTACAATTTAGTTGTTTTTAAGGTTGCAAATTTAATAGTTTATCGGTAGTTTTGTTCAGTAAAGATCTGGTATTCTTATCTGCTCAAAAAAATCAAGTTATTTTTTGTTCTATTTTATCAGATTGTGTACTTTTGCAGACCATTTTTAAAAAATAATAATAATGTACGCAATAGTTGAGATAGCAGGGCAACAATTCAAAGTTGAAAAAGATCAGCAGATATTTGTACACAGGTTAGACACTGAAGAAGGGTCAAAAGTTGATTTTGATAAAGTTCTTTTGTTGGATAATGCTGGTAAAGTAAATGTTGGCGCCCCAGTTATAAAAGGAGCTAAGGTAACTGCAAAAGTACTTGAGCACCTGAAAGGCGATAAAGTAATTGTCTTTAAAAAGAAAAGAAGAAAAGGATATAAAGTTAAAAACGGTCATAGACAAGCTTTAACTCAAATTGTAGTTGAAAACATTTTAG